>JAYVUQ010000336.1:0-9175 GCA_043787785.1 Bryobacteraceae bacterium | reverse complement strand
GCCGGAAAAGGAGGGTCATCAAGATAGTGGCGGCACCCAGGCGAGGGCGAGGCCGAGAAAAGGCCGAAGGTGAACTCCATGCCCTTCCACCAGGGGTGCGGGCGTCCCAGGTACTGAATGCCGTGGGCTTGGAACGCACCGCCGAGTGCGAAGCCGGATGCCGCCGCCGAGTGCGCCGCAGAGGGCAAACCGGCGCGTTTGCGGCTGCCACAGGACGAGGCCGAGGCCGTCCAGGAGGAAGCCTGCCGAGACCTCTTCGCGGCCGCTCCAAGCGGTTGGAGAAGTAGATCAGCTTCGGATGGTTGATCGTTTTCCAACCAATCCAGGTGGCCACGCTGAGCATGACGCCGATTTGGGCCATCAGCTTGTGCGAGATCCTGGTGAAGCCGAGGCTCAGCACGCCGCCACCCAGCAGGCACCAGATGGCGCCCTTGGTGGTGAGGCCGAGCAGGGGGCCCCCGGCGCGGGTGTCAATGGCGTTGGCGGCGCCGACGGTTTGCCCGTAGGTCATTTCGCCGCCGAAGCCGGTGGCAGTGAAACCGAAGACGCAGGCGCGGGCGGCGGGGGGGAAGCCGCGGGTGAGGCAGATGGCGAGAGCGACCATGGCGCCGGGGATTATGGCGCCGGGGATCATGGCGCCGGGGATCATGGCGCCGAGGATCATGGCGCCGAGGGGTCCGCCGCCGATGAAGCCGCGCAGGTCCCAGCCCAACATCCTGGCCACCGCGGGCAGAAGTAGTGAAAGAACGAGAAACCAAGCTATCATGTGGCTTCCGCATGTTGCCAGCTTTTTACCCGATTCTCGAGGTTGCCGCCCTGACGGCGCAAGGACTTTCCCCAGTGGCCGCGGCTGAAGTGATCTTAACCGCGGGCGCACGCATCCTGCAGTTGCGCCACAAGGAGCACCTGTCACGGGGAATGTGGAAAATGGCCGGTGAGGTGGCCGCGCTTTGCAATGCGCATGGAGCGACGTTGGTGATGAATGACCGGGCCGACGTGGCGCGATTGTTGGGTTGCGGGTTACACCTGGGGCAGGACGATTTGCCGTGTGCCGAGGCCCGCCTGGTGATGGGCGCGGGTCTCCTGGGCTTCTCGACGCACAACCCATCGCAGTTGGAGACGGCACCGGCGGAGGCCGATTACCTGGCGCTCGGGCCGATCTTTGCCACTGGCTCGAAGCTGAATCCGGATCCGTTGGTGGGGTTGCACCAACTGCGGCATTGGCGCGGACTGACGCAGCGCCCCTTGGTGGCCATTGGGGGCATTACGCTCGAGAACGCTCGCCAAGTGATCGAGGCCGGAGCCGATTCGGTGGCCGTGATTGGCGGGCTATATGGGGGCCCACTGACGTTGGACTTACTCAAAGAGAGGACGGATGCATGGCTTCGCCAACTCCCAAATTAGAACCAAGCCTTGGATTGCTGAGCGCGACGACGATCGTGATGGGATCGATGATTGGGTCAGGCATTTTTATTGTCTCGGCGGATATCGCGCGCCAAGTAGGTTCGCCTGGCTTGTTAATTGCGGCTTGGGTATTTACCGCGCTATTGACGATGATGGCGGCACTGAGTTACGGCGAACTGGCGGCGATGATGCCGCAGGCCGGCGGCCAATATGTTTACTTGCGCGAAGCCTTTGGCCCGCTGGCGGGTTTTCTTTTTGGCTGGACTATGTTTTTAGTGATTCAGACGGGGACGATTGCCGCCGTGGCGGTGGCCTTCGCGAAGTTTGCCGGTGTTCTGGTTCCCTGGATTGCGGCGGACAATTACTTGCTGCCTTCCCTCAGTAGCCAACAGGCGGTGGCGATCTTGGTGGTGTTACTGCTTACCTGGGTAAATACACGCGGCGTGGGCGTGGGAGCCCTGGTGCAGAACGTGTTTACGTTCGCCAAGACAGGCGCCTTGGTGGGCCTGGTAGTCTTGGGGCTGGCGCTCGGCCGTAACGACGTAGCCGTCAGCGCCAACTTCACGAATTTCTGGGGCGCGCTGCCTTCGGCGTGGATGGTGGTGCAGTTGGTGGGCGTGGCCTTGGTGGGGTCGCTATTTTCTTCTGACTCCTGGAATAACGTGACCTTTACGGCCGGCGAGATCAAAAATCCACAACGGAATGTGCCGTTGTCCCTAGTATTGGGGGTGGGGATTGTGTCGCTGCTCTATATTGCCTGTAATTTGGTTTACCTGAATGTGCTGCCGCTGGAGGCGATCAAGACGGCTCCGCAGGACCGGGTGGCGACGTTAGTGGTATCGAAGTTTATGGGCGGTGGCGCGGCTCAGGCGATGGCCGCGGCCATTATGATTTCGACCTTTGGCTGTGTCAATGGATTGATCCTGGCGGGCGCACGGGTCTTTTATGCGATGGCGCTGGATGGCTTGTTCTTCCAGTCCGTGACGAAGCTGGATCCGGTAACGAAGGCGCCCGTCATGTCTCTGGTATTGCAATGTGTTTGGGCATGTGCGCTGACCCTGACCGGAAGATACGGCGACTTACTCGACTACGTCATTTTCGCCGTGCTGTTGTTCTACATGCTGACCATCGCTGGTATTTTTGTTTTGCGGCGGACGCGGCCTGATGCTCCCCGTCCCTACAAGGCTTGGGGCTATCCTTTGCTGCCGGCAGCTTACATTGCCTTGGCCGGATTAGTTGAAGTGTTGTTACTGCTTTATAAGCCCACTTACACGTGGCCGGGGTTAATCATTGTCTTGGCGGGCATCCCGGTATTTTATTTTTGGCGAGGGCGGCCGGAACGATATGGGAATGGGGCTCGCGGACTTAGTTAGTCCGTGGGCGATTCCCCCGCAGGCAGGACGGCATTGAAATCGACCGTCGCACGTTGGGCGTAGTCGTCGACTAGAGCACAAACGCGCTCATAACTCGGTGACTGGACGATGAGGCCGACGTGATGGCGCTTGTCCATACGCCAGACGATCTCTGGATCGTTGAAATGGCTGGTGTCGGGATGTTCTTGCCGGGCGAGCGATACCAGCAGCCCAGCGTAATCCGTTCGGGCCGGGGGAATGCGGTAGGGAGTTTCGCCACCAGCTAGTTCGAGCTTGGCCCATTCGGCCCAAAGGTTCAGGCCGGTGGCCGCTTCTACCAGTTCGGCGATGTGGGCGCCGCCGACGCGGGCGGAGGTTTCGAGAAAGGAAATCTTGCCGTCGGACTTTGCGACGATAAACTCGGTATGCGAAACACCGCGCTTCAGGCCAAGTGCGGCAAGCACCAATTGATTCTGCCGGAGCAGGCCTTGGGCGAGCGGACTGCCGCGTTCGAGGAGCATGGTGGTGAAAATGCCTCCCGCCTGGGCGACTTCGAGCGGCGGACGGCCATAGCGGCTGGCGACGGAGAAGAGAATGTGGTCATGGTCGACGATGGAGTCCACGTGGCAGATGTCGCCGGGAATGAACTGCTCTACCAGATAGTAAGACTGCTCATCGCCCAAAGCATGGATGAGAGCCCACAGTTCTTCGGCTGAACCTACTTTGTGGATGCCAATGGCGCCGGCCAGGAAGCGCGGCTTCAACACCCAAGGGGGAGGTACTTGCTGGGTAAACTCATGAACCGAATGATGGTGCAGCACATGGACAAAACGCGGAATGTGGATGGCGGCGTTTTGGGCCTTCATCCGCATGGCAAGTTTGTCGCGAAAATGGCGCGTGGTGGTTTCGCCCATCCCCGGAATGCGCAAATGCTCGCGGAGAAAGGCAGCCAATTCGAGGTCGAAATCGTCGAGGGGTACCAGGCGATCGATGCGTTCGGTGCGGGCCAGGTAAGCGACGGTGTTCAGCGTGTGCTGCCGGTTCCATTTCTTGTCGACATCGGGCATGTAGAGTATTTCATCGATGCTCTCGACCGGCCAGTGGGCGGTATGACGTAAACTTTCGCTGGTTACCAGCAGGACCCGGGCCCCTTGTTTTTTCGCTTCCCGCAAGAAAGCATGGCCTTTCTCGTAACTGGCGATGGCGAGTAAGGTTAGCGGCATTGGCAACTCCCGGGGTAGACGCGCTATCTTGGAAAGCGTGAATCGATTTTTTCTAATGACAGGGCTGGCGACATCGCTGGCGACCACCTTAGCTTTTGGTCAAGATAGCACGAAGAAAACTGCTGCCCCGGCGAAGCCCGCGGCGGCGGCTCCGAAGCCCGCAGGGATAACGCCTGCCCAACCTGCCGTGGCGGCGAGGCCCACGGTAGCCGTGAAGCAATCGGTGAGCGCGAAACCGGTGGTGAGCGCGCCGGTTTCGACTAGCAACCCAGTCGTCTTGACGGTGGGCGCCGAACAGATTACCAAGGCCGACTTTGAGGCTTTCCTCACCGGCTTGCCTGACCAGGTGAAGGCCCAAATGGCCAGCATCCCGAAAAAGCGGATTGCGGAGCAGATTGCCGACATCAAGATCTTCGCTGCGGAGGCCCGTCGCCGGAACCTGGATAAGACGCCGATGGCCAAGATTGAGGTGGAGCAGGCGCTGGCCAGTTCCTTGTTCCGCGATATCCAAGGCAAAACCAATCCAAACGATGCCGATATGCAGGCGTATTATGAGAAAAACAAGGACCAATACCAGAAGGTGAAGGCCCGCCACATCTTACTGCGTTTTAAGGGTTCGCCGGTGCCGGTGAAGGAAGGCCAAAAGGACCTCACCAAGGAAGAAGCCTTGGCCAAGGCCGTTGAGCTGAAGAAGGCGATCGACGCGGGTGGCGACTTTGCGGAGCTAGCGAAGAAGGAATCGGACGACGCCGGCAGCGGGGCCAACGGCGGCGACCTGGGTGCCTTTGGCCGCGGGGCCATGGTGCCGCCTTTTGAAAAGGCTGCCTTCTCGCTGCCGGTTGGCAAGACGAGCGAGCCGGTGGAAAGCCAGTTCGGTTTCCACATCATTCAGGTGCAGGAGCAACTGGGAAAGGATTTCGCGAGCGCCAAGGCCGAGATTGAGCCGAAGCTGAAGCCGGAACTGGCACAGAAGGCGATGAAGGAGATTAAGGATGCGGCCAAAGTGGTCTTTAACGACAGCTACTTTGCCGATCCGCTTCCGCTCACTCCGACTCCGCCCGCACCGCCCGCACCGCCCGCACCGGCTAAGCCGTAGGCTGAGTCTGCACGCATTGCAAGCCGTAAGCGTCATGCTACTGCATGAGACAGCTTACGGCTCGTGTTGTTTTTGGACTGGCGATTTTTGGCCTGGTGGGCCTGGTAACCGCGCAGATGTTGCCGCCACGGAGGGGCCGCGTGCGTGACTATCCGGCTTGGGAAGTAAAGGTGGTGCAGCCCGCGGAGATGACCCCAGCGCGCTACCGGCAAGTGACGGAGCGTGAGTTGAATGAGGTTGCCGATCAAGGCTGGGAGTTGGTAGGTCTCGCGCCCTATACCTATCTCAACGAAGAGCGCGGTAAAGAGAAGACGATGGTCACCCAGACCTACCCCAGCTATGTCTTCAAGCGATTGCGCAAAGAGCAGTAGCGAGCCGCACGCGCGGGGCTTGACTCATCTCCTAAAAGTAAAGCTTAGCGCCAACTTCGGCACGCCGCGCGTTGTCCTGCACGCCACCCGCACTGCCGAAGTTGGCCTGGTTGGCCCCAATTACACTGGGTCCGTTAAACGTAACTTGGTTGAATAGGTTGAATGCTCGTAACTGCAGCGATAAACGGATGCGGTCACGCAATAGGATGGATTTTTGTAAGTTCACATCGGTGGAGCGAAGCCACCCTTCCCGGATGTTGGGTAAGAAGCGTGGCCCATTGGGGAGGAGAAATTCCGGAGTGGTGGTGAAGGCGTCGGGATTGAACCACGGCTTGGTGCAGCCGCAGCGGTTATCCCAGGCTCGCGAATTTGCGATTGAGTCGGAGAGTGGCAGCTTGGCCGTCACGCCTGGCACCACTGATGCCCGTGACGGGCTTGCCCCAGCGATCCGCGACAAGTCCGGGCCGCCGACATTCACTGGTAGCCCGCTTTGCACGATCGTGCTCGTGAAGAACTGCCAGTTACCCACCAGCCGTTGGGTGAGGCCGCCGCGATTTAAGAATCGTTTTCCCTTGCCAAATGGCAAGCCCACCGCGGCGGTCATGACGAAACGTTGTGGCACATCAAACGACCCCACCGAGCGCTCCAGCCGGATATTGTAGATGTCGCGGATGCCAGCCGGATCGAGAAACGCAATGCCATTGCCGCCGCCGCCCGTCTCGATTACCTTGGAGATTGTGTAGTGGGCGGTAAGGGAAAATCCACGCGAAAACTTCCGGTCGATCCGTAACGTCATGGCGTGATAGATGCTGTCGCCCACCGGTGGCCGGAAGTACAGCAGACTGGTGCCGTAGGCGTTCGCCGTAGTGGGTGAAGCATACTGCGGGTAAGGTTTGAGTAACTGCATCCGGGGAATTCGGGCCAGGGATAATAACCCGCCCACACCCTTACCCAGATAAGGATTCGGTACTAATTCGTTCAAATAAGGACCACCACTCGAAAGGTTTTTCGGATCAATCTGATTCAGCTCCAAACTATTCGTTGGGAGCCGCACGCCGCGACTGCCAAAATACGTCAGGTCAACGCCTAGGTTGCGGGTTAGTTGCCGGGCCAGGGCAAAGTTCCATTGCTGCACGTAGCTATTGGGCTGGTCACGCAACACCGTGTTGGCATTTATTCCGGCGCGGTAGGTGCCGTCCTCGACGCGGGCGGTGGACCCGGGCCGGGTGATGCCGCCGGGGAACGGATCGGACAAAATGGTCTTCGGCGAGTAATTCGCATTGAAGACGTCCGCGTTAACGGTGAAGTTAAAAGGGGTAGTGACGATGGCTGTTTCGAGCCCGATGGGGAGATAGAAGAGCCCGTAGCCTCCGCGAATGACCGTGCGGTTATTATAACGGTAAGCAAAACCGAAACGCGGCGCGTAGTTCTTCCAATTGGTTTGCCGGATGGTGCGGGGGTTGTTGCCGCCCGCGAAAAGGATCGCGCCGGCGCCACCCAACGGATTCGTCGCCTGGCGGTCGAAGTAAGTTAAACGATTATGCGCTTCACCGGTGCCGGTCTCCGTCTCCCAACGCAATCCCAAGTTCATAGTGAGGCGATTGGTTACTTTCCAGTCGTCCTGGAAGTAGCCGCCGAAGTAGTGTTGGAACGCGCTGAGCGGCTCTACTTTTTCGTAAGAAAAACTACCGAAGCCCAGGAGAAAACTGGCGAGGCCCAGGCCTTGTTCCGGCCGTGCGGTGCCGAGTTGATCGGAAGCCGTATAGTTTTGACTGAAACCATAAGCGCCGGTGGGGTTCGAAACCTGGTAGGGGTAGAAGCGGTAAAGCCGATACTCGCCGCCCATCTTCATCGTGTGCCGGCCGGCGGCGTAAACCAAGTTCTCCTGAACGCCCTGCGTATCGCGGGGCTGATTGTTGAAGGCCGTCCCGCCCAAGTCCGGGATCCCGTTGCCCACGCTGACGTTGGGATAGATGAGGACATTGGCCGAGTCTCGAATGTAGTCTGGCAAGCCCAGCGTTGTGGGGTCGAACCCCAGCGTGTTCGAGATCAGGTTGGCGCGGTAACGGACGACCATGTAGCGGAAGACGTTGAAGAGCCGCGGCGTAATCTGATAGGTATCATCCAATCCGAAATTGAAGAAGCTGTCCTTGGTGTTGTTGGAGTTGGTGAAGCGTACTTTTACACTGGGTTGGGTGTCCAGCGAGTGCTGCTGCGAATAGCGCCCGAACAAACGGTGACGTTCGCCGAAAATGTGGTCGATCCGGGTGGTCCATAAGTCTCGGCTATACGTTCGCGCGCCAGAGAATAGATAATTCTGGCGGCCGGTGACGGAACTGCCGGGGCGGTTGGCGTCGGGGTACTCGCGCAGCATCCGCGCCGCGACGGGATCGATTCGTGAAGGGGGCACGAGATTGCCAGGAAATAACGCGCGGCTGCGAACGCCATTGTCGACGCGGCTGGTGGCGGGATCGTAAATGTTAATCAACTGGGGGCCCAAGCCGCTTAGGAAACGGGTCTCCGAAAAGTCGCCGTTACGTTCGATGGCCGTCGGCACGCTGGTGACACTGCGCACCGGGTCTTTCTCACGCCGTCCCTCGAACGCGGTAAAGAAGAAGGTCTTGTTTTTGCCGTTGTAAAGGTGCGGCAGGCGCACGGGGCCGCCGGCCGACAGCCCATACTGATGCCGCCGAAGAATGGGGCGTGGCGTGCCGAAGCGATTGTTGGTGAAACTGTTAGCATTGAGAAAATCGTTTTGATGATAATAGTAAGTGGTGCCATGGAAGGCATTTGCGCCGGACTTAGTGACAATATTCACCACGCCGCCACCGGTACGGCCAAACTCAGCGGAAAAACTATTGGTCTCGACGCGGAATTCCTGCACCGAATCCGGCGGCGGGCTGAAGGCGACGCCATTAAAGTCGCCGATCGTATTGACGGCCCCATCGAGCAATACTTCGTTGGTGGAGGTGCGACCGCCGCCGACGGAAAAGTTGGAATTGAAAACACCCCGCCCGCCCCTCGCATCGCCCACCTGTCCTTTGGCGATCACCCCGGGCACCAGCCGCACCACGGCCATCACATCGCGCTGCACCAGGGGCAATTCGTCAATTGTTCGCGAATCGACGGTGGTGCCCACGCCCCCGTTTTCGGTTTGCAGAAGGGGCGCCTCGTCGGTCACCTGTACTTCGGTGCTTACGGTGGCCACGGCCAAGCGGAACGGCAGCACGGTGGCGGAGTTGATCTCCAGTTGCACCTGCCGCTGTAACTGCTTCTGGAAGGCGGCCTTTTCCACGGCAATTTCATAGGCACCCGGCGGCAAAAGCGGGAAGACGTAGGCACCGCGGCTATCGGTGAGGGTGTTCGCGACCGCCGCGGTAGACGTTTGCGTGGCCGTTACTTTGGCTTCGGGCACCGGAGCACCATTGGCGTCGGTGACGTTGCCGGATAACCTGGCCGTGAATGTCTGGCCGGTGGCGAGCGAAACCAACAGCGGGCATAAAACAAGGAGTCGGGCCATGTGCGTTAGAGTAGCATTTCCACTCCGCAGGCCCCGACTGCCAGATCCTTCATCCCATCACATAACAAAGTTGAGGAATCATGGGATTTAGGCAACCCGGCGACACTCTTGGTAATGTTCATCCATTTTGATCATCGCTGGCTTCATTCTCTGGAGGGTCGGGCCGTCAATAGGTTTGCCGGCTCGCCGCTCCATAAGCTCAAGATTCG
>JAYVUQ010000335.1:0-11457 GCA_043787785.1 Bryobacteraceae bacterium | reverse complement strand
ATGCAGGCGACCGAGTACTTGAATGCGAGCGATCCCCGGCCCTACCGCAGCCTTTCCGATTTTGACCGTCCGCAGATTTTGACCTTCAGCGGCGTCTACGAACTGCCCTTCGGCCGTGGCCGCCGGTTCGGCGCAATCATGGCGCGACCGATGGATCTGGTGCTTGGCGGTTGGCAGCTCAATGGATCCGCGGTGCGGCAAGCCGGCGCGCCGCTTGGATTCGGCAATGCGCTGTTCAACGGCAATGTGGCCGACATCGCCATGCCAAACGGGCAGCGCAACGCGGTGCGATGGTTTAACACTGAAGCGGGCTTTGATCGAAATACCCGGAATCAGCTCGATAGCAACGTTCGCACTTTTCCGCTGCGCTTCGGCGGAGTGCGCAGCGACGGCCAGTCCACTTGGAACTTTTCGCTCGCCAAGAACTTCGGCATTTGGGAACGTCTCAAGACGCAACTACGCCTGGAGACCTATAACGTCATGAACCATCCCAGCTTTGCAAATCCGAATCTGGTGCCGACCAACTCTTCGTTTGGCGTGATCACGCAGACTAACTCGGAGCCGCGTAATTGGCAGTTCGCGCTGCGGCTCACTTTTTAGGGAGCGGGCAGGGCCAAAAGCTGCGGCCATCCTGGTGCGTTCGCGTGAGAGTCCCGCCCAACAAGCGCTACAGACTACTTAGATCCACGTCGTGCGCGACACACGCCACGCAATCGCCTTGGCCCACCATCGACGGCCCACGATTGGCGACCAACACCCCATCGGCATGCGCCCAAACCTTCGCCGGCTCGCGGTCTGGATTCTCGATCGTATGCACTTGCCCCAGCAGGTCGCCCCTCCGGACGGCCTCACCCAACTCAGCGCAGTTCTCATACAAGCCAGATTCGGGCGCAAAACGGTAGTCCTCGCGATCCAGCGATTGCACCCATCGCGCGGGTCCTAAGCCGGCGCTCGCCCGAGACGTTTCTTTGCCCCGCAGCACTCCGCAATGAACGAGCACATTGCGCAGGCCCGCCTGGCACTGCCGGTGGATGGAAGCCGGAACCAGCTCGGCACCGCCCAACTCCGTGGTGATCACGATCTTCCCTTGGCGCTCGGCTTCCACCGGCAGCAGCCCCGTTCCCGCAATATCCGCGTACAGGAACGTCACCTCGGTTAGAAACGCTTCCGCCGCCGCTCGCATCCGGCCGCGCTGCTCGAGATCGGGAACCAGATGCATGTGGGCGCAGGGCAGAAAACCCATGCTGCGGCCACCGGTGTGCAGGTCGATCACATACTCCGCCATCGGGAAGAGCACGGTGGTGAGGTAGTGCGCCAGAACCTCACTCACCGTGCCGTGGGGATTACCGGGAAAGCAGCGGTTGAAGTTGCGGCCATCGAGCGGCGACAAGCGCGTGGAGGCTTTTGAGGCGGGCGGACTGAGGCACGGAATCATGATCAGCGTGCCCGTCACATCCGCTGGCGTCAGTTCCCGCCACAGCCGCAGAATTGCCACCTGCCCCGGATACTCATCGCCATGATTACCGGCCATCAGCAGCACTACCGGCCCGTCGCCATTCCGTATCACGCTGATCGGCACTCGCAGCTTGGCCCAGCCACCCAGGTTGTGCGAATACGGAATCGCCAAATGGCCGCGCTGTTGGCCGGAGCGTGTGTAGTTGATTTCGGTGTGGATCGGGTTCATGCTCACTCTTACGCTAGGATCTCCCAGATCACTGGGCCATGCACGCGTCAACCCGTTCATCCGAGGCACACCAGTAACTCCAGGTCGGATTTGCGCCGAATTCGAGTGGCAGGCCTGTTTGGTTAGTGCAAGTGATGCTATCCCAACATGCGCGCGTGTGTGGCCAGCGTGCTAGCGTCGTTCGAATCAGAGTGAATTTGTACTCCGCCTTCCTCACATCCGCGTTCACAGCGGAGCGTGGCGGGGAAGGCGGTTGCCTCGGTTTACGAGCACTCTTAGGCCCAACCTGTCCGCCGAGTCAGAATGGGGCCATGTTCGACGCATCTTTGGGGATCGCGCAAATGTTGCAAACCGCCTTCGGCAAAAGCTGCCGACCGTCTTTGCCGTCCAAGTCTGGCAATGGCAGTTGAGCGTGGGCAGTGGTCGTATAAATTCAAAGCTAGATTTGGAAGCCAGCGTGCAGTGTCCTTCTCATGGCAAAACCAGACACACCCAATTTCCCGCTGCCCCAGCGAATCATCTTCGGCATCATCGCGATATTCTTGATCCTCTGGATGCTCCGGCTGTCGGGAATCTTGTAACCACAATTGGAATCCATTCGCAGGCGCTCAGGGATAATCTCTGTCGCGGGAGCTTGATGTGGGAGGCAGGGGAATGAAAATGATTTCGAGCCCCAACAGCCGTTGGGCTTAGCCCAGTCCGGTCAGCGCGGGCCGGCTACGAGACTGCTTGCTGAGATCCAACAATATTTTCCCGTCCCAATAGCATGGGTCCGTCGTGTAAAACAGATGTAGTCTCGTATTCACTACACCTTTGCTTGTCGTGATAAACTTACGTAGTCGCTCGGACAACACGCATGCGGGAGCCTTTTCGTTCATTCGGTCTTAGTGTCTTCTCTTTAATCTTCACCACGGCATTATCGGCCGCTCAGGCGGGCCGCGCTGAACTGTTCGGTACGATTCGTGACCCGTCAGGCCTCGTCGTGATGAAGGCGAAGGTGCATGCGGAAGACCAGGCGACGATGGCTCGCTATTCAGCCATCTCCGACGAGCGTGGTGAGTATCACATCCTGGGATTGCCCGCCGGACGGTACGTGCTGGTCGTGGTGCAGCCCGGCTTTCGCTTGTTTCGACAGTCGGGCATCACGGTTCGCTTGGCTGACCGTTCTTCCCTCGACATCCAGCTCGAAGCAGGGCAGGTGTCTCAATCCGTCGACGTCAACGCGGCTGCCCCTTTGCTGCAAACCGCCAATGGGGAAATGAGCCTCAATGTGGATGAAAAGAAGATTTCGGCGCTACCCCTCGACGGACGCAATTTCATTGCCTTGGTGACGCTCGCTCCGGGCGTCGCACTCCCCGGAGGTGGGTCGCTGCTGCCGAGAATCAATGGCAGCCGGCCGAGAACCAACGAATACCTCTACGACGGCGTGAGCGTGTTGCAGCCGGAGCCGGGCCAATTAGTCTACTATCCCATCATCGATGGCATCGCAGAGGTTAAGCTCAACCTCAACGCCTATTCGCCGGAGTACGGTCGTTCAAACGGCGGCACCGTGATGGTGATTGGCAAGTCGGGAAGCAACCAGTTTCATGGCGGCCTGTTTGAGTTCTTCCGTCACGAGTCGTTAAACGCCAGAAACCGATTCGCTCCGCCGGGGCCGGCTCCTTTGTTTCGCCGCAACCAGTATGGAATGACCATGGGTGGTCCGATCCAAAAGAACCAGACATTCTTCTTTGCAGATTGGCAGGGCACCCGGCTGCGCACGGGCATTACGCGATTCAGTGTCGTTCCCACACTTGTCGAGAGGAATGGCGTTTCGACGGCTCCGATCTTCGATCCGGCGTCCACGCCCGGGGCACAGTTCGCGAACAACACCGTTCCCCTTTTCCGTTTCGATCCGATTGCCAAGCAAATCCTGGAGCACTATCCGCTCCCCAATGTCACTGGCGCGAGCAACTTCGTGCGGACTGCCACCGAGCCGGACAATCAGGATCAGGCTGATTTTCGCGTCGACCGCTACCTCGGCGAAAAGCACCGCTTGTTTGGGCGGTACACGTTCTTCGGCGACAACGACACACCGGTCACGCCACTCCCCGATGGCAGCGGCAGCCTGACATCTGGCGTCATCGGTCACGCGGCAACGCGAGGCGACGCCTTCGTCGGAGACTATAATTGGGTCGTCACACCTTCCAAGCTGAATCAGTTTCGAGTCGCCTATTCACGGCGTGCTTTGAACCAGACCTCCCTTCAGAATGGTGGAATCGCGGTTCCGGGTCTGCCGTCGAATTCCTTTGCGTCCGCACTCCCCATCTTCGCTGTCGCCGGGTTCCAGCAAATTGGCCCGACGACGGCAGCCAACAGCAACTTCACCACGTCCATCACCGAATTCCTCGACACGTTCACTATGGTGCGAGGCCGCCATACCCTTAAGTTCGGGGCCGATATCCGGCGACAGACTTTGGATGTTTTGAATCCGCCAAATCCGACGGGATCGTTTGGCTTCTCCACCACCGGCACGAATAGTGCAACCTTGGCCGGGAGTGGCCACGCGCTGGCCTCCCTGCTTTTGGGGCAGGTGAATGCTTTTACCATCGACATTCAAAAGAGTGTCATTCAATCGCGCGCCCACCTTGCCGAGTTCTTCGTGGGCGACGAATGGAAGGTCTCACAGCGGCTGGCCGTGAACGTTGGCACACGGTACACGCTGAACTTTCCTTCTACGGAAAAAAATGACCATGGGGCCGTTTTCAATCTGAATTCCCAGGTGCTTGAGTTCCCGCATACAGCGCGCAAGTTAGAGTTTGGCAATTTTGGCCCCCGCGTGGGCATGGCCTATCGGATCGGCAATAGTTTGGTTATCCGGTCCGGCTATGGCCTGGTCTTCTTCGAGCAATCCGGCATCACCACGCCCTTCACCATTCCCCAATTTCCTTTCGTGCAAACCGTCGGCCAGCAGTCTCAGGACAACGTTAACGCCGCGTTTGTCTTAACTAATGGACCAACGGTTCAAGTGACGGCCCCGAATCTAAACTCGGGCCTAGGGCAAGGCGTGTTTGGCGTCGACCGTAACCATGGTTCGGGTTATTCACAACAATGGAATTTCACCGTGCAAAAGTCGATTGGAAAGAACCTCAATCTGGAAGTGGCTTACCTTGGTTCAAAGAACACGCGGCTGGGGATTCCCGATGCCGACCTCAATCAACTTCCCTCGCATTACCTGTCTTTGGGACCCGCGTTGCTCACCAGGGTGGCAAATCCCTTCGCCGGCCAGATACCCGTATCTTCGTCGTTGGGAGCCGCCACCATCGCGCAGCAACAGTTGCTACGGCCCTTCCCGCGATTTACCAACGTCGCATTGTTCCGCAACAATGTCGGCAACTCGAAGTACAACGCCGCGGGATTGAAATTGGAAAAGCGGCTGTCGGGCGGGCTCACCGTGAACGCGGCTTACACCTTTTCCAAGTTACTTGACGATGCCTCCACGGTATTTTCGCAGACGATCTATACGGGGCCGGTTCTCGGCAACACAGGAGCCGCCGACGCTTTTAATCGCCATCTAGAGAAAGATCTTTCCACTGGCGACATTCCTCGTGTCTTTGCGCTAGGTTGGGTCTACGATGTTCCTCAGTGGTGGAATCTTTCCGGCTGGCAAATCGGTGGGCTGGTGAGAATACAGGCCGGGAATACGGTGCCCGTGCTTCAGGCCGTGAATAATAACTCGAGTCTGGGTTTCGCCGTCCAAAGACCGAACCGCGTAAGCGATCCCAACCAGTTCTTGGAACGCACTGTCGCCAGCTACTTCAATACGGCCGCCTTCACCGCCGCGCCACAGTTCGCCATCGGCACCAGTTCTCGAAACCCGGTTCGTGGCCCAGGGCTCCAGAACGCCGACCTGATGATCGGCAAGACTTTCCGCATCGCGGAGCGAGCCCGGGTTGAAGTCCGCGCTGAAGTGTTCAATGTTTCAAACACTCCCCCGCTGAACGATCCCAACGGGAGTTTCGGCAGTGCCGCGTTTGGTTCCATCACCAGCGCCGGCAATCCGCGGGTGTTTGAGTTCGTGGCCAAGGTTCATTTTTAGGCTGACGTTAGAATCCCAGAGGAGTTATGTATACACAACGATTGATGATATTCAGGACAATCAGGCCAGGCACGGGCGCGCTGCGAAGATTGACCGGGACCCAAGTGGTGCCGGTGAGGCCGTGAGTGTCGCAAACCGGTTAGGTCAAGTCCGCAAGAGCAGAGGTGTCGGCGCCTCCGATCTGGCGCGACGGGTGAAGGTGAGCCGCCAGACGATCTACGCCATCGAGGCGGGGACCTACGTTCCGAACACCGAGGTTGCCTTGAACCTTGCCCGCGAGCTTGAGGTGACCGTGGACGAACTGTTTTCGCTCCACCAGGGATTACCCAAGTCGCCTGAGTCGCTCTCCACCGAGGTGCTCAGCGTGTCGCCAGCGGCGAAGGGGCAGCCGGTGCGAATCTGCCAAATCGGTTCACGTTGGGTCAGCATCCCCGTCAGTGCGACTCCCTATTACATGCCCGAGGCCGACGGAATCATCCAAAAAGCCAATAAAACGAATCGCCGCGCGGAACTGGTCGTATTTGCCAAGGACGAAGCGGCTCAGAAGCGGTTGGTTCTAGCCGGGTGCGACCCAGCGACCGGCCTTCTTTCCCGCATGGTGGAAAAGATCAGCGGAGTGGAGGTCGTCTCCGCCGCAGCTTCCAGCAAGTTGGCTCTCACTTGGCTGAGCGAAGGAAAGGTCCATATCGCCGGTTCGCATCTGGAAGATCCAAAGACGGGAGAATTCAATTTGCCGTTTCTTCGCAAAGAATTCCCTGGCGAAGACTTTAATGTCTTTACTTTTGCGCGCTGGGAGGAAGGCCTGGTGCTCTCTCCCGGCAATCCCAAAAATATTCAAAAGGTCGAAGACCTGGCAAGGAAGAACGTGAAGTTCGTCAATCGCGAGCGCGGCTCAGGCAGCCGCGGTTTGATCGAAAAGCTTCTGGAAAAGGCTGGCATGGATGCGCGCAAGGTGCAAGGTGATGACCGAATCGCCTACGGTCATTTAGCGGCAGCCTATTGCGTAGTGGCCCGCGAAGCCGATGTTTGTCTCGCGACACGGTCGGCAGCTCAGGCCTTTGGTCTGGACTTTATTCCACTCCACAGCGAGCGCTACGATCTGGTGATGCGAAGAAAAACGTCTGATCTCCCCGCGGTCAAAGCGTTTTTGGACGTTCTGCAGCGAGCCACGCTGCGCCGCAAGTTGGAGGTCCTGGCCGGGTACGATACTTCTGAAACGGGAACGATGGTCGCGTGAGCGTCCGCCACCGGAAGGCTACAGCGTCGCGACCAGCTTCGCCAACAAGGCCGTACGGTCCGCTATGCGGTCAATGAGAATGCTTTCGTGCGGGGCATGCGCGCCTTCTCCGACGGCTCCTAAACCATCCAGTGTCGGCACGCCGAGGGCGGCGGTGAAGTTACCGTCCGAGCCACCGCCGGTGGACGATTCTTCGATCTTTACGCCTAGTTCCCGTGCCAGCTTGCGGGCCAAAGTAAACAGTGCGCCGATCTCCCGTGTGCGTTCCATTGGGGGCCGGTTCAAGCCGCCGGTGACGCTTACGGTGCAGCGGGGGTTCACCGCTTTCAAGCTGCGAAAAAGTTTGTCGAGCCCGGCGAACTGGCTCAGTTTCGCAATGCGGAAATCGACATCGGTGCCTGCCTCCGCTGCAATCACATTGCTGCGGGTGCCGCCGCTAATGACGCCGGGGTTGACGGTGGTGCCTTTGGCCAAGTCGGTAAACGAGGCTATGCGCTCAATTTGCCTGGCCAGTTCGACAATCGCGCTGGCGCCCTGGGTGAAGTCGACGCCAGCATGCGCCGCGTGGCCCGTCACTTTTACTTCGTAGCCACCGATACCTTTGCGCGCAGTTTTTAGCTTACCCGCAAGCCCCGTGCCGGGCTCGAGCACCAGCACAGCGGTGGCGCCGGTGGCGGTCTTCTCCGTTAGCGGCCTCGATACCGGGCTGCCGACTTCTTCTTCGGACACCAGCAGCATCCTTACCTTGCGGCGCACCGGAATATCCAAGGCCCGCAAGGCCCGCATCGCGAAGACAAAGAACGCGAGGCCGGCTTTCATGTCGAGTACTCCGGGCCCCCAATAACGGCCTTCCGCCTCGCGCCAGGGCATGCTCCTGAAAATACCGAGCGGATACACCGTGTCCGTATGGCCCAGGCCCAGCACTAAGCCGTCCTTGCGCTTGCCGGGCAGGGTGAAGTCGCAGATCAGGTGACGGCCGTATTTGCCGCCTTTCACACTTTTCACCGTGGCAATGTCGGCGACGGAATCCGCAAATAGGTCGGCGCAGCGATTGACTGCGGCCGCGTCGTCGCTCGGCGATTCGCACTCCACTAAGGCGCGCAGAAACTTAACCAGTTGCGACTGTTGGGCCTGGATGTGGGCAAGCACCGGGTCCACTAGAGGGCTCCGACCGGGTCACCCATGCGCATGGGCGTGCGGCTCACAAACGGCTCGCCATAGCGCGCGCCGATCATGTCCCCGTAATAGCGAGCCTGGCAATGCAAGCGGTCGCGCAATGCCGTTTGGTCGGGTGCGGCATAACAGGCCATGGCCGCTACCTTGCGCTCGAACTGGGCGGTAATGTCGATGACGAAGGTGGGCATCACACTGTTGTACAAACTGGCATGATAAACGCGCCCGGGCCGGAAGGCCGGAGTCTCGGCGTCGAGGCCTTGCAGGCCAGCTAGCTCACAGGCTTGCTCGGCTATCTCGCAAGTGGCGGGATGGTCAGGATGTTGCGCTTGCCAGTAGGGTACGATGACCAGCCGCGGACGTAAACGGCGAACCTCGCCCGCCACGGTCATGCGGCCGGGCAGGGAATTCTCGACGCGTCCATCGGGATAGTGCAGGTTGCCGCGCCACGTAAGCAGCAGGGGTGCCGCGGCGGCGGTGGCTTGGTTAAACATCGCCTCGGTCGTTTGGGAACGGGTGACATCGCCCGGCGTCAAATCGAGTACGCCGGTGCGATAGCCCAATTCGGCGAGCTTCACCAGCGTGCCGCCCGCGGTTTGTTCAGCATCGCCCGGATGGGCACAGATGAGCAGTAGATCAAGGGTCGGGACCGGATCCTGGTAATTACTGGGCAGATGGAGGTTCATAACGGTAGCTATCTACCAGCGTAACTCGGCACGGTGCCGGTAAGCCTCTTCAGTCGGCAATACCTTGATCAACAGCATTCCCATCAGGAAGCCGCCGACGTGGGCAAAGAACGCCACGCCGCCCGTGGCGGTAGAACTCTCCGCCATACTGCCGACGCCCGAAAAGAACTGCAGAACAAACCAGTAAATCAGGATGATGAAGGCCGGTAGTTCCCGGGTGAAGAAAAACACGAACAGCGGAATCAAGGTAAGGACGCGGGCGTGGGGGAACTTCAAGAGATAGGCGCCCATCACCCCGGCGATGGCGCCGCTGGCCCCGATGTTGGGAATGGTGCTCGTGGGGTCGGCCGCTATTTGTAACAGGGAGCCCGTGAGGCCGGACGCCAGATACAAGAGCAGAAACTTCACCCGCCCCAATACGTCTTCCACGTTGTCCCCATAGATCCACAGGAACCACATATTCCCGATCAGGTGCATGAAACCGCCGTGGAGAAACATAGAGGTGAGCAGATCGCTCAACTGCAAGTGGGCGGGTACCACGCCGTAGTGGGCGAAGAAGAAATGCATTTCCTCCGGCGAGAGCGCCAGTTGTTGGAGGAACACCAACACGTTCACCGCGATCAGCGCCAAAGTGACGACGGGAGTGGATCCCGAGGGCAGGGAATCGCGGAGAGGGATCATGCCGACACCTTGGCATAGTCTAGATTCACGCGCCGTTCGGCCCGGCTCATGAGCGCTTTGGCTTCTTCGAGCGTGGCCAATTTGCCGCGGGCACCGAGCGCGGTGCAGTTGAGGGCGGCCAAGGCGTTGGAGAGGTCCAGCGTCTCCTGGATGGGCAGGCCTTTGAGGACCGCGTAGCAGAATGCCCCATGGAAGACGTCGCCGGCGCCGGTGGTATCGGTGCAGTTGACGACGTAGGCGGGAGAATAGTAGAACTTGCCATCCACCCGGGCTAGCGCGCCGTGGGCACCTAGGGTCATGGCGGCCACTGGCAGGTGGAACTCATTTTGGATGGTCGCCAGGGCTTTGAGCGGGTCGGCTTGGCCGGTCCACTGGACAGGGAATTCCGAACTCGTTACCAGATAGTCGACGTGCCGCAGGACCTTGTCGAATCCATGGTAAATCGTGTCGATGTCGATGGTTACGGGGATGCCGTTGGCCCGCGCGATCTCCGCGGCACGCGCGACGGCCTGGGTATCGTGGCCGTCGATGTGCAGAAGGCGCGCGCTGGTGATCATTGAGGGGTCGATGTTTTCGGGCGCGAGTGCCAGACACTCTTCCCGACGCCATAGGACGGTGCGTTCGCCGGTGGATTGGTCGATCAGAATATAGGCGGTTTGGTTCGGGCAGTTTTCGCGCACCTGGACATCGTCGATGTTGATGCCGCTTTCCCGCAGGCTCTGCAATTGGATGCGGCCGCGTTCGTCATCGCCGCAGGTGCCGATGTACTTCACCCGCAGGCCCAAGCGGGCGCAGCAGACCATAGCGCTGGCAACTTGTCCTCCGGGCGACAGGATCTCGCGGGTAAAGGGGACCTTACCCGCGTAGGCGGGGAAGCGATCCAGGAGGATGAGGGTATCGGTGGCGTTTAATCCAACGCCCACCACGTCAAATAGTTTCTCGGCGGACATGCGACGGGTTTAGCGTAACACGAAGGCGATAACCCTAAATCTTACCTGGGGTTGCAGCGTGCTGTTCGACGGTAGCGATCAGACGGTCTGGACTGATGGGCTTGCTGAGGTAGTCGTCCATGCCGGCGGAGATACAGCGTTCCCGATCGGTAGACATCGCGTGGGCAGTGAGCGCGACAATGGGGGTATGGCCACCCGCCTCCATGCGCCGGATGGCTCGCGTCGCTTCGATTCCGTCCATCTCTGGCATCTGCAGATCCATCAGCACGACGTCGAACGGTTCCCGCTGAAACAGGTCGACGGCCTGGCGGCCCGTGTCCGCCACCAACACGGCATGTCCACGCGACTCGAGGATCTTGGCCGCCACCCGTTGGTTGACTTTGTTGTCCTCAGCCAGCAACACCCGCAGCAGACGCGCGACCGGGGCGAGGTTTCTGTTCACCGAGGGCGGCGCGCCGGTGGCCCGTGCCCGCGCCAGCCGTGCCGTGAAGTAGAAGCAACTTCCGATTCCTGGTTCGCTTTCGACCCAAATGCGTCCGGCCATCAGGTCCACCAGTTTGACGCAGATGGCGAGGCCCAAACCCGTTCCGCCAAACTGTCGCGTCATGGACCCGTCGGCTTGGCGGAAGGCCTCAAAGATCAGGGCCTGCTTGTCGCGGGCAATGCCAATTCCCGTGTCTTCGACCGCAAACCGCAGCACGACTTCAGTTTCGGCGGTGCTTTCGAGAGAGACCCGCAATCGCACCGCGCCCCGTGGCGTGAACTTCACCGCGTTGCCCGCTAGATTGATAAGAATCTGGCGCAACCGGCCCTCGTCCCCCAACAGTCTCGCCGGTACTTCGGGCGCGATTTCGCAAGTTACGTCGAGCTTCTTTTGCGCCGCCGCAAACGCTACAATCGCCAGCACTCCATCCAGGGCCGGCTGCAGACTGAAGTCGTGGGGCAGCAATTCGAGATGACCGGCTTCG
>JAYVUQ010000334.1:0-2271 GCA_043787785.1 Bryobacteraceae bacterium | reverse complement strand
TCGGCATGGCTTGGCATCCCTGGGAAAAGTGGGTTTTCCGCGGCGGCGTGGGTTTCTATACGGCCGACGTGAAGTTCCCGCAACAGCGCGGTAACTACGACGAGTATGTCGCCACAGCGAACTTGCAGTCTGCGCCTGGCGATCCGTCGCCGGTCTTCCAGCTGAGTCAGGGTCCGGGACCGGTGAGGTTTGCGGTGAACCCGAATCAAACCTCGCTCTTTGTTGGCTCCAACTTCGGCTCCCGCGGTGTCGAATGGTGGGACAAGAATCTACGCAACCCCTACGTGATCAACTTCAATGCCGGCACCCAGTATGAGATCAAACGCAATTACGTCATTGACCTCAGCTACCAAGGCTCCTCCGGCGTCGGACTCATTGAGCGGTGGCAAGCCAACAGCTTCCCCGTGGATTACTTCGCCGGCAACCTCACCCAGCAAAACGCGGTGCTAGCTACGGCCCAGAACTTCCGGCCTTACAGCGCCTTCGGCGACATTCGCTTGCGTTCGAACTTCGGCCACTCTAACTTCCACTCGGGCACCATTAAGCTCGAGAAACGCATGTCGAAGGGAATGTTCTTCTCAACGTTCTATACCTTCGCCAAAGCGATTAACTCGCAGGACAACGACAACGACGGCAGTGGCGTCGCGCCGCTGCAGAACCGTGGCCTCGAAAAAGGCCGCGCCGGTTATGACCGTAATCATCGCTGGCTTGCCACCGTCAACTATGAATTGCCGATGGGCGCGGGAAAGAAGTACTTCGCTAGCGGCTGGAAGAAGCATGTCTTTGGCGGCCTCGAGCTCTCGTGGATCCAGACGGTGGAAAGCGGCAATCCGCTCACCTTCAGCTTCGACGGCAGCCCGAATAACTACTTCCCCACGTTTGCCGGCAACCGCCGTCCGAACGTACTAACTGCGCCTTCCATCCGCGATGGCTTCCGCGACACCGGCGGCGACCGCTTCAATATCCAGAACATTAACTCCGTCTTCGCCGGCGGCCAGAATGGTTTGGATAACTTCGCCTATCCGGCAGCGTTCACCGTGGGCAACCTCGGGCGCAACACCATCACCGGCTTGCCGCTCTTGTGGGCGCAGGTCTCGGCGCAGAAGAACATTCAGATCACGGAGAAGGTCCGCGCGCAACTGCGCTGGGACTTCCAGAATGCTCTGAAGACCTACAACTTCAACCCGCCCACCACCACCGTCGACTTCCGCAATCCCCGGACGTTCGGCAAAGTGTCGAGCGACCCGCGCACGGCGTCCCTAGGCGGCCAGCCTCTGATGAACCTCACCTTGGCTATCTTCTTCTAGAGCTAACGAAAGCCGGACCTCGCCAGGGGCCCGGCTTTTGCGCGTCTATGCGACCATTAGGTGGCGCATGCCTATCTTGACCGATCGTGAAGAAGTTCGCCAGTTGCTCCACCGGGACGGCATCTGGGCGGCCTACGCGCTGGGAGACCTCGGCGTCGACATGTGGCCCATGACCACTTGGCATCGCGCGGGCGGGGAACTGGCGCTTGTGCTGCGCGCTTACCATGTGCCGATTCTTTGGGCGTCAGGCACGCTCGAGGGTTTGGTGGATGAAGTGAGCGATGCGCCGCACTACTCGGTACAGATTCGCCCAAGTTCGCTACCGGCCTTGCGCCGGCGCTATCGGACGGAAGGGCTGAAGAAGATGTGGCGCATGCGGCTCGACACATTTCGGCCGGCTCCGGTGGAAGGTGCCGTCCGGCTTACGGCGGCCGACGTGCCCGACCTCGAACCGCTCTACGCCGATGGCAAAGCCGACGGGCAAGCACCGGAATTTTACTTCGGCGACATGGTTACCAATGGCGTTTTTTACGGCTGCCGCGAGGGCAGCCAACTGATAGCCGTGGCCGGCACCCACTTAGTGGTGCCCGAAGAACGCGTGGCAACGATTGGCAACGTCTACACGCGGCGCGATTGTCGCGGCCGTGGCCTGTCCTCCCGCGTTACCAGCGCCGTGGTGACCGAGCTTCAGCGGCAGAAGATCGAGGTGATTGCGCTGAATGTCTATCAGTCGAATGCGACGGCGCTAGGAGTCTACGAGCGGCTGGGCTTTCGCCGGCATTGCGGGTTTGTGGCGGGAATCATCGAAAAGCGATGATTTACTATTCCTATATCGCCAGCCCCATTGGGCGGCTACTGCTGGCTGGGAATGAATCTTGCCTCAAACACTTGCATTTCTCGAGTGGATCGAAGGCGTGTGGCCCGGAGAAGGATTGGGTGGAATCGGCGGAGGTTTTCGCCGCGG
>JAYVUQ010000333.1:0-6413 GCA_043787785.1 Bryobacteraceae bacterium | reverse complement strand
TCTTAAGCGTTGAGTACAGCCGCGGCCGCTATTTTCATGAGGCGGCGGCGATCGCCCGGCTAGCCTTGCGCCTCGCGCCCAGCGAGCAAAACCTCTATTTCCTCGCCCTGAAGGCCTATCAGGATGCCGGCGATCAAGCCGCGGCCGCGCTGCTGGCGGCCGAAGCGGCGACCCGCTTTCCGGCTTCTGCCCGCGCGCAGTTCGAACACGGTTACTACCTGCAGAAAGCCGGAAACACGGCCACCGGCATGAAGTATCTGCGGCGGGCGATGGAGTTGGACGACCACTATGAGGAGCCCTATTTCTTCTATGGCGATCTGCTGGTGAAGCAGTCGCAATGGGAGCCTTCTCTCGCGCCCCTGCGAAAATCGATCGCCATCCGGCCCGCCTATTCGCCCGCCCGCGTGGCCTTGGCGCGCGCGCTCAGCAACCTCGATCAATTGCCCGCCGCGGTGAAGGAATTAGAACAAGCCGTCGCGCTCGATCCTCAAAACGCCCAGCCCTGGGTGATGCTCTCGCAACTCTATTTCCGCATGGGTGACGAGGATCGCGCCCGCACCGCCAAAGAGACTTCGCTCCGCTTGCGCCGCGAAAATCCCGGGGTGCTCGAAGCGGCGCAAGCCCGCCCGTTTCCGGAAAAGTAACTGTCGGGCAGTGGCCTCACCGCATCCTGAGACTGCTAACGTGTTGACTTACATTTATCTCGAAACCCGGGATGCCGGGGGGGCTCCCGATTTCCTCGATTTCCTCGGCCAAGCAGACCGCCGACCGGATGAACCGGATTTCGCAGATCGAGTGCGCCACCAGCGCGTCAAACTCGTGATGATCGGCGGTCAGAATGGCCGCCTTCAGCCGACGGGCCAATTCCAGACCAATGCAGTCAGCCAACGAAATGCGACGGAAACTGGCTTTGAGCGCTCCCGCCTGCTGCCAAACTTCAGGGGTCATCGCCGCGTCGCGAAGCACGCCCAAGCTGGTTAAATCTGCAATCGCCTGTAGGGCATCATCACGGCCCGAGGCGCGATGAAAGTCGTAGTAGACCTCGCACAAGTTAAGTGCATGCGCATAGCATTGCGTTTCCGGATCCAACAAAGCATCCGAAACCATTTGAGCCCCCGGGTTCATCGCGCAAGAACGCGATCATCGCACTCGCGTCAAGAACCAGAATCGAGCGCGGGATTCCAGCGCCGTTTCCTCAACCTTGCGAAGCAAAAAAAGCCTCGCTCGAAGTCGGAACATGCCAATACTTGCCCCGAATCGACTGTACCAACTGCTGGCGATCCCTCTGGGCGGTTACGGCCAACGACGCCACCAACTCCTGCCGTTGCTGCAGAGTCAGTTCTTGCACGACATTCATGATGGATTGCACCGCTGTCGACATAGTCTTCCGATTATACCTTATCGCCGCAAACTCCTAATCGGCACCAAAGAATTCCGCGACCCCGCATCCGGGCCCGGCACGCGGTCCCGCAACTCCACATTCAACTGCGTCACAAACTGCTCAAAATGCTGCTGCATGGCTGACATCTTCTCCCGCATGTCGAGAATAATCGCCACCCCGGCCAAGTTCACCCCAAAGTCCCGCGTCAGCTTCAGAATCACCTCCAGCCTCTCCAGGTCCTCATCGGTATACATCCGCGTATTGCCATCGCTCCGCGATGGCTTCAGCAAACCTTCGCGCTCATACATCCGCAATGTCTGCGGATGGATCTCGTATTGCTCAGCGACCGACGAAATCATGTAGGCCGCTTTTTGGCGGGATTTGGCCATAAATTACACCTTGGTCCAAAGTTCCTGACGCGGATCGTCCTCAGCATGCAGCGTGGCCAGCTCCCGGAAAAGCTCCCGCGTTCGCTCGTCATTCGCCGGCGGCGACTGAATCTCCACCTCCACAATCTGGTCGCCACGCGTATTCTTGCGCGAATTCAGAATGCCCTTTTCGCGCAACCGGAACTTCTGGCCATTATGCGTACCCTGCGGCACCTTCAGAATCGCCCGCCCATCGATCGTCGGCACTTCGATTTTCGTCCCCAGCACCGCTTCCCAAATCGTCACCGGTACCTTCACTTCAATGTTGTCCCCATCGCGCTCAAACAGCGCATGCTTGCCCACGCGAATGGTGATGTAGAGGTCACCGGCCGGGCTACCGCCTTGGCCCGCATTGCCTTTGCCCGCCACCCGTAGACGGCTGCCGTCGGCGGCGCCCGCCGGAATGCGCACTTCCACTTGCTCCGGTCGCACCACCCGTCCTTCGCCCTGGCAACGCGGACAAGCGTTCGTCAAGCGGCCCTTCCCCTGACAACGGGTGCAAGGCACATTAAATCGCATCGCCCCCGCCATCTGCGTCACTTTACCCGTCCCCGTACAAGCCGGGCAGATACTACTGCCTGAACCTGAGCCCGCACCCGCGCAGTTCTCGCAAATCTCATGCCGATTGATCGTCAACCGCACCTGCGTCCCCTTGATCGATTGCCAAAAATCGATATTCAGCGCGTATTCGAGATCCGTCCCCCGCTCGGCGTGGTTCTCTGCCTGCCGGCCACCGAAGAAGGACGAGAAAAAGTCCTTAAACGTCCCTCCCTCTTGGTCCCCACCAGGGAAACCACCGGCCCCCGGCGGACGTCCCGCCCCTTGTTGCCGCTGCTGTTCGGCCAGGATATCGTCAAAATCGAAGCCCCGGAAATCGAAGCCGGGCGGCGGTGGCCCCCCACCGGGCCCACCCGGGCCACCCGCGCCAATGTTGTCCGCGTAGAAACCATGCGTGTCGTAGACCTGCCGTTTCTTGGCA
The DNA here is from genome assembly GCA_043787785.1 of Bryobacteraceae bacterium. Classification (GTDB taxonomy): domain Bacteria; phylum Acidobacteriota; class Terriglobia; order Bryobacterales; family Bryobacteraceae; genus JALHNI01. Next base: position 3,625 of record JAYVUQ010000333.1, on the reverse strand, counting down.
TCATTCAACACATCGTAGGCTTCCTGCACGCTCTTAAATCGTTCCTCGGCGTCTTTGTCACCGGGGTTCAAGTCAGGGTGATTCTTCCGCGCCAGCTTCCGGTAAGCCTTGCGGATTTCGTCGTCGGTGGCCGTTCGCGCCACCCCCAATAACTCGTAGAAGTCCTTTTTGGTTGTCGCCATGTGGAACTTTCGCCCTTTACGGCGCGCGCCTCGGTCCGAAGCGCGCACCCAAGGGCGATTTACTTACTTCTTATCGTCAACGTCAACAAACTCGGCGTCTACCACGTTATCCTTCTTGTCGCTGCCCGGCGCGGCACCTTCCGCGCCCGCCGCCGCGCCCGCCGCCGCACCCGTCGCCCCATCCGGCGACGTCTGACGATACATCGCCTCCGCCAACTTATGGCTCGACATCGTCAACTTATCCTTCGCCGCGTTAATCTCCTCCAGCGTGCCGCCGGCGATCGCCTTCTTGGTCTCTTCGAGCGCCGCCTCCACATTCTTCGCGTCGTCGTCCGAGATCTTGTCCCGATGCTCCTTCAGCATCTTCTCGACGTTATAAACCATCGCATCCGTCTGGTTGCGAGCCTCAATCACGTCCCTTTGCCGCTTATCGTCCGCCGAATTCGATTCCGCATCCTTCGCCATCTTCTCCACTTCGTCCTTCGACAGGCCCGAAGACGAAGTGATCGTGATCTTCTGCTCGTTGTTCGTTGCCCGGTCCTTCGCCGTCACGTTCAGAATGCCATTGGCATCGATGTCGAACGTCACCTCCACTTGCGGAATCCCGCGCGCCGCCGGTGGAATGCCCACCAGTTGGAACACGCCCAACATCCGGTTATCACGCGCCATCGCCCGCTCGCCCTGATACACCTTAATCTCCACCGAAGTCTGGTTATCCGAAGCCGTCGAGAATACCTCGCTCTTGCGCGTCGGAATCGTCGTGTTCCGCTCAATCAACTTCGTGAACACGCCCCCCAACGTCTCAATGCCCAGCGACAACGGCGTCACATCCAATAAGAGGACGTCCTTCACTTCGCCGCCCAAAACGCCACCCTGCACCGCAGCCCCAATCGCCACCACTTCGTCCGGGTTCACCGTCTTGTTCGGCTCCTTCCCAAAGAAGTTCCGCACCAACTCCATCACCTTGGGGATGCGCGTCGAACCACCCACCAACACCACTTCATCGATCTTGTCCGGCGTCAGTCCCGCATCGGCCAGCGCCTGCTTGCACGGGCCCATCGTCCGCTCCAGAAGGTCAGCCACCATCTGCTCAAAGCGCGACCGCGTCAGCTTTTTCACCATGTGCTTCGGGCCCGTAGTCGGGTCGCCGTAAATGAACGGCAGGTTCAACTCGGTCTCAAGCAACGTCGATAGCTCGATCTTCGCCTTCTCCGCCGCTTCCCGCAAACGCTGCAAAGCCATCTTGTCCCGCGACAGGTCAACGCCTTCTTCGTTCTTAAATTCCGCAATTAACCAGTCCACAATCCGCTGATCGATATTGTCGCCGCCCAAATGCGTATCGCCATTGGTCGACTTCACTTCCACCACGCCGTCGCCCACTTCCAGGATCGAGATGTCGAAAGTGCCGCCGCCCAAATCGTAAACGGCGATCGTTTCGTCTTTCTTCTTATCCAGTCCGTAAGCCAGCGCCGCCGCCGTCGGCTCGTTGATGATCCGCATCACTTCGAGGCCGGCAATCGTGCCCGCATCCTTCGTCGATTGCCGCTGCGCGTCATTAAAATACGCTGGAACCGTAATCACGGCTTTCGTCACCTTCTCGCCCAGGTAGCTCTCCGCCGCTTCCTTTAACTTCGTCAGCACCATTGCCGAAATCTCGGGCGGCGATTGCTTCTGCGTTCCAATCTGCACCCGCGCATCGCCATTGTCACCCCGAATCACCTGATACGGAATCAGCTTGGTTTCCTCGCCCACTTCCTCAAAACGGCGTCCCATAAACCGCTTAATCGAGTAAATGGTATTCTCAGGGTTGGTGACGGCTTGTCGCTTCGCCACTTGGCCCACTAGGCGCTCTCCGCTCTTGGTGAATCCAACCACCGACGGCGTCGTGCGACCGCCTTCCTGGTTGGGAATAACCACCGGTTGCCCGTTTTCCATTACCGCCACCACCGAGTTGGTGGTTCCTAAATCGATCCCAATAATCTTGCTCATGAAGACTCCTCACTCAATCTCTCTGATCTCGCGGCTCCTGCAGCACCTATCACACTGGATCGTATCTGCTCTTAGCCTGATAGCAGTATCAAACTTTAGCGTGTTGTTGTCAAGTTGTTACGCCCAACAGCCACTCCTCATCGCCGCCGCCTCTGACCTCTCTCCCCTTCAACCCCTTCTCCAAGAACAGTTTCCCGGTAAAGTCACCTTCACTTTCGGCGCCTCCGGCATGCTCGCTCGCCAAATCGAAAATGGCGCTCCCTTCGACCTTTTCCTCGCCGCCGACGAATATCATCTCGAAACCCTCATCAAAAAGAACAAGGTCAACGCTGACTCCCGCCAAATCTATGCCATCGGCCGCATCGCCATCTGGTCCAAGTCCGGCACCTTCAAAGACCTCTCCGACCTCCGCAAAGCCCGCACCATCGCCATCGCCAACCCCCTCACCGCTCCCTATGGCCGCGCCGCCAAAGAGGCCCTCGAAAAAGCAGGCCTCTGGACCCAGCTTCAAGACAAAGTCGTCCAGGCCGAAAGCGTCCGCCAAGCCTATCAGTTCGCCGAATCCGGTAACGCCGACGTCTGCCTCACCGCCTTCTCGCTCGTCTTCGACCAAGGTGGCATCCTCGTCAAAGACGACCTCCACCGGCCCCTGCGCCAAATCGGCGTTGTCATCAACAAGTCGAAGCGCCGCAAAGACGCCGCCGCCTTCCTCGACTTCCTCCTGAGCCCCGCCGGCCGCAGCCTCCTCGCCACCCACGGTTTCAACCTCATGCCCGCCGCCCCCAGCCTGCGAAAACTAAATCCATGAACCCCTTCGCCGCGATTGCCGACGGTTACGCCAAGCATCGTCCCCCAGTTCACCAACCCATCCTCCAGCGCGCCCTCGCCCATTGGCCGCAACCCATTCACCGCGCCCTCGACATCGGCTGCGGCTCCGGCATCTCCACCCTCGCCCTAGCCAACTTCGCCCAACAGCGCATTGGCATTGAACCCGCCGCCACCATGCTCGAAGCCGCTGCCGCCCTCAACCCCGCTGCCAAGTTCCTCCTCGGCTCCGCCGAATCCGTGCCCCTGCCTGACTGTTCCGCCGATCTCATCACCGCCGCCGGTGCCCTCAACTACGCCGATCTCACCCGCTTCTTCCCCGAAGCCCATCGTCTCCTCGCTCCCCACGGAGCACTCCTCGTGTACGACTTCAGCACAGGCAATCGCCGTGGCAGCGACTGGATTACGCACTTTGTCGAGCGCTACCCATGGGCCCCCAACGAAGCCCAAGCCCTCAACCCCGCCATCCTCGCCGCCCAGGCCATCGGCTTCACCCTCCACCACTCAGAGCAGTTCCCCATTGCCTTGCCCCTCACCCGCCACTTCTACGTGCAGTACATGCTCACTGAAACCAACGTCGCCCATGCCGTTCGCCAAGGCACCACCCTGCCCGAAATCCACGCCTGGAT
>JAYVUQ010000332.1:0-2283 GCA_043787785.1 Bryobacteraceae bacterium | reverse complement strand
CCCAACGTGGCCCGCATTCAGAGGCCCCGGCGGCAATGGCGTCTCCGATGCCCACAACATTCCCACAAAATGGAATGCCGATTCTGCAGAAGGAAAGGTGGCTGGTATCAAGTGGCGCACTCCCATTCCAGGCCTTGGCCACTCTTCTCCAATCGTGATTGACGACCGCATTTATGTCTGCACCGCCGTTCGAAAAGCGCCGGGCAAAGCGCCATTGAAACTTGCCGTGGGTGGTGAGCCAACAGCCGCCAATGATGACGACGAACAGAGTTGGGTGGTGCTGTGCTTTGATTTGCGCACCGGTGAAGAGGTGTGGCAAAAAACGGCGCGGATGGCGAAGCCTCGCGCGACGCGTCACGAAAAAGCAACCCACGCTAACACCACCCTGGCAACCGACGGCAAGCGCCTTGTAGCCTTCTTTGGTTCCGAAGGCATGTTCTGTTTCCACCTCAACGGCAAGCTTCTTTGGACTCGCGATCTGGGTGTAATCAACATCAGCAAATACGGCATCGGTTGGGGCTATGGCAGTTCACCCGCGATTCACCAAAACCGAATTGCCATAGTGTGCGACGATCCCGCAAATCCGTTTGTCGCCGTACTCAGCCTGGAAGATGGGACAGAGTTATGGCGCGCCTCACGCAAAGGAATCTGCGAGCGCAGTTGGGCAACGCCATTCATCCACGCCGGCAAAACTGCAGTTCAAGTGGTGGTGAACGGTTGGCCCTTCAGCATGTCTTACGATCTGGAAACTGGTAAAGAACTTTGGCGATTAAGCGTTGGTGGAGACAACCCGATACCCACGCCATTCGCAGCCAATGGCTGGATCTATTTGACGAATGCGCATGGTGGAAAGGCCCCCGTTTTTGCGATCCGTCCCGAAGCTCGCGGCGATATTTCGATCAAGGAAGGCACCACATCGAATGAAGGTATTGTGTGGTTCACGCCGCAGAGTGGTTCCTATATTTCCACGCCCGTTGTTTACGGCGACTACATTTATTTGGGCAACACCAACGGCGTGGTTCGCTGCCTAAACGCTAAAACGGGCGAAAAGATTTATGAGGAGCGGATCTCGAAAGAAGCACAGATATACGCGTCTTTAGTTGCTGCCGATGGCAAGATCTTTTGTCCCTCGCTGGACGGCGATGTGTATGTCCTCAAGGCCGGGCCGAAGTATCAGTTGTTGGCCAGAAATCACATGGGCGAGCCATGCTTTGCCACTCCGGCCATCACGAAAAACATCATCTGCTTTCGCACCACAGAAAGCCTGATCGCTGTAGGTTAATATGCATCGAAGAGAATTTATTTCCGGTCTTGCCTCAACTGCCGCGCTCGCCCCAGCCGCAGTTCCTTCCTGGAACGCTGGTCAAGTTACGCACATCCTGCCGACGGCTGCAGATCGCCGTTTCTTGATCAAAGTTTCGTTTGCACAAAAGCAGGAGCACACCCCGTTTCTGAAAGTCGGCACCAAACTGACGGCCGGCACGCGCACAGATCGTGGTGGATTATTCTGGTCCTTCGACGTCCCTCAGTTGCAGCCAGCCCACCCTTACGAACTGCAACTTTTATCAGCCACAAAGAAGCCGCTGTGCGATCCGTGGACGCTAAAAACGCTTCCCGATCCAAGCGATCGCCCCTCCAATTTTCGCCTGCTGGTGTACACCTGCGCCGGTGGCGACCCGGATCAGTTATCGCCCCAGGGAAAGCTGAATTATCTATCGCAGGCGCAGCGCGGCATGCTCCTGGACCGGGGACTTTCTTACCAGCCCGACGCAGTGATTGCCAACGGAGACCACATTTACTGGGACTTGCGGCAAGGCACCTATCCGCCCAAGCTATCACCCTCGCAGCTTGCCAATACCGGAAAGTTCGTTCGCAATCAACCCGTCCTTGGTACGCCCAACGAAGATCTGTTGCGTAAGGTTGGCGACGCCCAAATTACAGATCTCTACAAAACGCGGTTGCGCGGAGTGCCCGTATTTTTCCTGCAGGACGATCACGATTATTTCGAAAATGATGACGCCGACGAAAAGATGGTCACCTTTCCCCCAGACCATTTCATGCTCCAATTAGCGCGCGCCACTCGCCGTCTCTATTACCCGGAATTTCTGCCCGATGCAACGCGCCCCGCTGGCTTGCCCGGAGCATCTGCGGCCGACACAGCATTGGGAACTGCGGAAAGTTTCGGCACTCTCCGCTTTGGCCAACTCGCCGAGCTACTGCTCTACGATTGCCGCCGCTATTTGACGCTTGCCGGCCCCACCTCAGTGATCGTTCCACCCGACG
>JAYVUQ010000331.1:0-5791 GCA_043787785.1 Bryobacteraceae bacterium | reverse complement strand
GGGGCCAAACGCGCGCAGCTTCGAGTAGTAAGTGAGGTAGTGTTCCAGATAGAACTGTGCGTCGCCTTGGCTCACAAATGTCACGGCCTGCTGGCCCGCGCCAAAGGCCCATTCCATGGGGATGGCCAGCACGTCGGTGCCATTGTCGACGCGCAGGTTGAGCGGGCCAAAGCGGTAACGAAAGCCACCAGCTCGCCGGGCCTCGGTGCTGGCCAAAGGCCAAGCCGTTCGTAAGGGATGGTCCGCCGCCGGTGACAGTGCCCGGGCATGGCCAGTCTTCGCTTGTGAGGAATACTGGGCCGGATGGCACTTTCCGCAAGCGGCAGAGCCCACAAACCGGTCCGCAGCCTGTGCCCCCAGGGTTACACCGCACAAGATGCTGACCACCTGCCACATGCCTGTCCAGCGTATCACCTGTGCGGATGCCGGGGTGCCTACTTCTTCAGAATCTCGCCCAGTACGCGCGCAAATTCGTTGGCTTGGCGGGTGAAGCCCAGGTCGATCTTGTGCGAGCCATCTTTACACTACTTAGCCGTCAACCACTTACTCGGCGAGGGCGCGATTGGAGCACCGTAGGGTGTCGCTCCACCGCCAATACCGGAACTGCCGCAAAGATCTGAACAGCGTGGACTTGCGACGTTATGGGTAACTGGTGTCCAGGCAGGCGTGAAAGCGTTATTTATAAGCCGCGATACCCGTGACACGCTCGCCGATCACGAGAGTATGAATGTGGTCAGTCCCTTCGTAAGTCTTCACCGTTTCTAAATTACACAAATGGCGCATGATGGGGTATTCATCCATGATGCCATTGCCGCCGAGTAAGTCGCGCGATAGACGGGCGCATTCGAGAGCGATCCGGACGTTATTTTGCTTCAGCATTGAGATATGGGCGGCTTCGAGCTTGCCTTTATCCTTAAGACGGCCGCATTGCAGGGCAAGTAACTGAGCCTTGGTGATTTCCGTAATCATCCAAGCCAATTTCTCTTGCACCAACTGATGCCCGGCGATGGGTTTGTCGTCGAATTGCTTGCGTAGGATGGTGTATTGACGGGCGGTTTCGTAACAGTCCATGGCCGCGCCTAGGACACCCCAGCCAATGCCGTGCCGGGCTTGGTTGAGGCAACCGAGTGGACCCTTCAACCCCCGGATGTTGGGCAGCAGGTTCGCGGCGGGGATGCGGCAATCGGTGAAGGCCAAGCTTGACGTCACCGAGGCGCGCATGGATAGCTTGCCGTGGATGTCGGATGTCGAGTAGCCCGGAGTGCCTTTTTCGACTAGAAAGCCCCGAATGCCATCTTCTGCGCGAGCCCAGACGACCGCCACATCCGCTACGCCGCCGTTGGTAATCCAAGTCTTTTCGCCGTTCAGCACCCAATCGCCACCATCGCGGACCGCTTTCGTCAGCATGCCGGCGGGATTTGAGCCGAAGCCGGGCTCGGTGAGGCCGAAACAGCCGATGGCCTTGCCTGCTTGCAGGCGGGGCAGCCAATGCTGCTTCTGCTCCTCGCTGCCATAAGCATGGATCGGGTACATGACGAGCGCGCCTTGGACGGAGACGAAGCTGCGCAGGCCGGAATCACAGCGTTCGATCTCTTGCATGATCAGCCCGTATTCCACGTTGCTCATGCCGGCGCAGCCGTAGCCTTCGAGGTTGGCGCCGAAGAAGCCGAGTTCGCCCATCTCGGGGATCAGCTCTTTGGGAAAGCGGCCATCGCGAAAGCAATCGCGAATCAGGGGCACGGCGCGATCTTCAATGAACTGGCGTGTCGTCTGGCGGACGAGCAGTTCCTGTTCATTGAAGAGGGAGTCGATTTGCAGATAGTCAACGCCGGAGAATCGAGGCATATCCTTAGTTTAGCGGGCTCCTGAGGGGTTTACCCAGGGCCCCCGCCAGACGGGAGGTTACCGCCCCATGCGCTCTAGACGCGACCGGGTATATCATAAACGGGTTACCCGGCAGGACCCGGTAGCTAAAGAATCTAATGATCACCAGACGTTCTGTTCTCCAATTCGCCCCCGCCCTGCTCACCGCTGCCACACGCAAGACCGAAGTCGCCATTCGGGCTGACCAGTTCCTCATCAATGGCCAGCCCACTTACCAGGGCCGCACTTACCAGGGCCACAAGATCGAGGGGTTACTCATGAACTCCCGCATGGTGCAGGGCATTTTCGACGACCTGAATCCGCAAACCGCCATCCGGTGGGCCTATCCGGATACTAAGAAGTGGGATGCCGAACGCAACGTGCGCGAGTTTCTCGCCGCTATGCCGATTTGGCGCCAGCATGGCCTATTGTCGTTCACACTGAACTTACAAGGTGGCAGCCCCGAAGGCTATTCTAAGAACCAACCGTGGATTACTTCCGGCATCGCTCCCGATGGCTCGCTTCGACCGGATTACATGAAGCGACTGGAGCGCATTTTAGACCGCGCCGATCAACTCGGAATGGTCGTCATAGTCGGCTACTTCTACTTCGGGCAAGACCAGAATGTGAAAGACGAAGCCGCGGTACGGCGCGCCGTCAAGGATGCCACCCAATGGCTGCTCGACCGGGACTATCGCCATGTCCTCGTCGAGGTAAACAACGAAACCAATGTCAAGGCGTATGATCACGAAATCTTGAAGCCTGGGCGGATCCACGAGTTAATCGACGCCGTCAAAGGGATGAGCCGGAACGGCCGCCGGCTGCTGACAGGCACTTCCTATGGCGGCGGCGCGGTGCCGCTGGCCAACGTGGTGAAGAGCTCAGACTTCCTCCTGGTGCATGGCAACGGGGTGAAGGACCCGCGGCGCATCGCCGAGATGGTTCGCCAAACTCGCGCCGTGGAAGGCTACCGCGCGATGCCGATTCTCTTCAACGAAGACGACCACTTCGATTTCGATAAATCCGAAAACAACTTCCTGTCGGCAATTGGAGAATACGCGTCCTGGGGCTACTTCGACCCTGGCGCCAGCGACTACGCTGACGGTTACCAGTGCCCGCCGGTAAACTGGGGGTTGAGCACCAATCGTAAGAAAGCCTATTTCCAACTGCTACGCGAAGTTACTGGGTCGTAATGCGAGACGGCTTCAGGCTATTTGACACCCACATCCACATCGGGACTGCTCGCCACACGGGGCGTCGCCAATACGCCGCCGATATGATCGCGGCGATGGACGAATTCGGAGTGGACCACTCGGTGGCCATTCCTTTTCCGGTGGTGGAAGATTACCGGAAGGAACACGACGAGATCGCCGCGGCGCTGCGCCAGTATCCTGGGCGATTGGTGGGCGCGGCCTGCCTGAACCCGTTCGTGCCGGAGCGCGAGTTCCGTGACGAAGTAAAGCGCTGCCGGGAGCAACACGGCTTTCGCGCCTTGAAGTTTCAACCGCAGTACCAACCGCTAAATCCCTTGCTCGATTCCAGCGCCTTCCTTTTCGAAACCGCACTCGAAAACCAGATGGTGCTCATCGTACATACCGGGTCGGGCATTCCCTTTTCGCTGCCCTCCCTCTACCTTCTGGCGGCGCGCCGTTACCCGGAACTCAAATTCGTCATGGCCCACTGCGGCGGGGGCGGACTCTTCTATGGCGAGGCGATCGTCGCCGCCTCACTTTTTCCCAATATCTATCTCGAACTCTCGAGCCTAATGCCGCATCAAGTGCTGGACGTGTTGCGTCAGGTGCCCAGCCAGCGACTGATGGCCGGCAGCGACTTGCCCGAAAACCTGCGTATCGAGTTCCTGAAGTTGCTTGAGTTACAGGTGACAGCCGAGGACAAAAGGAACATTCTCGCGGGCGCGGCCTACGAGGTTTTTGGCCAGCCGGACTAGCTATCAAACTGGCCAGTCGTGCCCCCTGGCGGCCAATTAAACTGAAACAACGGCTCCAGTCCAACCGCCGCGCCTACCTTTGGCCGTCGCACTGGATTATCGACCGCCATGCGCCAGATCCAGTTCGCGCTGAAACTCAACTTGTATTTGAGTCCGCGGCTACTTCACGGCGTTACAAAACTGTAGCGTCCCGGCGCAACCTCGCGCTACCATGAAAGGGTACATGCAAATGAGTTGCACTAAACTACTTTCCCTCGCGCTGCTGATCGTTGGCTCCGCTTTCGCGCAGTCCGAAACCGCTACGCTCAGCGGCACCACGATGGACTCCAAAAATGCGCCCCTCTCCGCGGTAGAGGTGGAGTTGCGCAATGCGGCTACTGGACAGGTACGCGATACCAGTACCACCAGCACGGGTTCCTTCGTCTTCGCGTTCCTGCCACCCGGGGCCTATCGCCTGACGGTGAAACGTAGCGGCTTCCTCAGTCGCCGCCTGGAAGTGATTGAGCTAAACGTCAATGACCGTAAGATCGTAGAGATCGAAATGCCACCGGCGCAAGGGACGTCCGAACGCGTCGACGTGGTTGACTCTTACAATGTCATTCAATCCACCTCTGCTGTCGGCACGTTGGTCGACCGCAAGTTTGTGGAAAATCTGCCCTTGAATGGGCGCTCGTTCCACAGCCTGATCATGCTGACGCCGGGGGTGAACCCCACGCCGGCCACGCAACGCAACCCCGGCCAGTTCTCGGTGAATGGCCAACGCACCAGCTCCAATGCCTTTTCCGTCGATGGCGTGAGCGCCAACTTTGGCATCATGGCTGGGCCGGCCATCTCCGCCGCCGCCGACGGAGTGATGCCTGCCCTGAGCGCCGCGGGTGGCACCAACTCGCTGGTGTCGGTGGATGCGATGCAGGAGTTCCAGGTGCAAACATCCAGCTTTGCTCCGGAGTTTGGCCGCTCGCCTGGTGGGCAGATCTCGATCGTCACCCGCTCGGGTACCAACGCCTTTCATGGCACGCTTTTCAATTACTTTCGCAATGACAAGATGGACGCCAACGACTTTTTTGCGAAGCGCGATGGCCTGTCGCGCGCGCCGGTGCGGCAGAATGATTTCGGCGGAGTGGCCGGCGGATCCGTGTTGCTGCCCAAGTTCTACGATGGCCGGAACCGGACTTTCTTCTTCCTTTCTTACGAGGGCCTGCGTTTGCGCCAGCCACAGTTCGCCGCCGATGCTTATCCCAACGCCGCAGCCCGCTTGCGCGCCGTCCCCGCCGCGCGGCTGCTGGTAAACTCCTACCCCATCCCCAATCGTGAGGACTTGGGCGGTGGCTTCGGCCGTTTCGCCGCCACTTACTCAAATCCGCTGAATCTTGATTCCACCAGCATCCGGATCGATCATCAACTTACTTTGCGCATTAATATCTTTGGCCGTTTTCTCGAGGCTCCTTCCGACAGCAGTTTCCGCGGCGCGGCCCAGGGCTATGACTTATCTCTCGCCACGCTCAACCGCAATACCAACAACTCACGTACCGTCACGCTGGGCTCCACGCAAACGCTGAGCGCTTTCCTGCTGAACGAAGTGCGGTTCAATTACTCGCATAATGCGGGCGCTTACACAACGTCGATGGATAACTTCGGCGGCGCCGTACCGCTTCTCGATTCGTTCCTCTTCCCTTCGTTCAGTAACCGCGTCACCGGTTCGGCCGGCATTCTGCCCGTAGGCTTGCGTGGCTTTGCGGTGGGAAGCCTAGCCAATAACCGGCAATCGCAATGGAACATCGTCGATAACTTCTCTTTCAGCCGCGCGCAACACCAGTACAAAACGGGCTTCGACTATCGCCGGTTGACGCCCGAGATCCTGGCGCCGCTGTACCAGCAATTTGGCGTGTTCGTGGGTCTCGATGGCCCGGTGGGCATTCTGGGTGGCACCGGCGCCGCCGCCCTGGTCGCCGCTTTCGATGGGCTGAAAGCCGCCGTCAC
>JAYVUQ010000330.1:0-3392 GCA_043787785.1 Bryobacteraceae bacterium | reverse complement strand
GGCGGCGCCCTCGAACTTTGGAAGCCCTGGGGCTCCGCCGCCAAGCGCGCCGATTTCTTACAACGCTTTGAAAATATGCTCCTTCGCCTGAACGTCGTCATCGAGTTCCACGTCGGCGGACGACGGATCGACGGATTCGGCCCCGGTACCCAACCCGGCCTCCTCCGCCGTCTTATCGCCTGATGTCCTTCACTATTCTCGCCCTTGCCCTCCTCACCCTAGACAAGGCCAACCTCGAAGGCTGGGTGAAGCAATCCCAAGCTCAGAATCAAGAACGACTCGACCGTCTTCGCACCCTTTTCACCGAAGTTGGCTGCCAGACCACGGAACAAAAAGTGAACGGCAGCAAACTCCCCAACCTAATCTGCGAAATCCCCGGTCCCGACGACGCCATCATCTTAGTGGGCGCACACTACGACAAGGTCAAAAACAGCGACGGCGTCATCGACAACTGGACTGGCGCCACTCTCTTGCCCGCCCTCTACGAAGCACTCAAAGCTACACCTCACCAACACAAAATCATCTTCATCGGCTTTGCGGACGAAGAAAAAGGTCTTATTGGCTCAACACATTACAGCGCCAAGATCAAGAAGCAGGACCGGCCGCAGTACCAGGCCATGATCAACATCGACAGCCTCGGCACCGGCCCCGTCAACATCTGGTCCGGCCGCAATGACCCACGCCTCACCGAAATCCTCAACGACACCGCCGTCGCCCTCAATGTCGAAATCGGGTCCGTCAACCTTGATAAAGTCGGCATGGGGGACTCCTTCCCGTTCCACGCCATGAAGTTCCGCACCCTGGATTTTCACTCCATCACCCCAAAGAGCTGGCCGCTGCTGCACACGCCTAAAGACAATCTCGCCGCGCTCCACCTGGATGACTACTGGGAGAGCTACCAACTGATCAGCGCATTCCTTACCCGGTTGGACCAGGAACTCACTCGCGCGCAGGCAAAACTTCGGTAACCCGCAAACCCTCCACCTGGTAATTCACCAATTGTCCCACCGAAACCGGCACCGCCCGACCGGGAACATAACCCTTCACGCGATCCAGTTGAAACGCATGAGTGCTCCTCCGATCCACAGACGCTAAGTACCCACACCCTAAAACCAAGTTCAAACGCAAAACAATACCCGCATGACCAAGACGCATACCTTAAGGATGCGGACGAAAAATGAAAAGGTCACTACACCAAAACACCCAGTACCCCTGGTCCGATCCAGTACCAAGGATTAAGCAATCTTTTCTTTCAACAACCCTATCAACCCACCGATAAGAGCTCTCAAGGAGGCTGCCATGCAAATCGGTTCAACCAACAATTTCACCGACAAGTACAGCTCCCCGTCCCAACCCGAGGGGCAAGCTCAACTTGCAGAGAGACGAGAGCTATTGCAGTCAGTGAAAGTCTTAGAGAAAGCCCAAGTTGCCGGAGATGGCAACGAACTGCGCCTGGCCTTGGATCGCGAAACAAAGCGTCCGGTGGTCAGAATCGTAAACCGCGAAACTGGAGAGTTAATTCAGCAATTTCCAACCGAAGAGGTAATCAGGCTGGCACAACGCCTGAAAGCGACAAGATAAACAAACCCATGAGTTACTTCGACCAGTATCTAGAGAGCCGAGTATTGTCGGCAAGCCCGGTGGAGTTAGTTCGTCTCATTTACAAAGGCGCACTCGACGCAACTGCGGCGGCCCGGCAACACTTCGCTACCGGAAACATCGCCGCACGAACGCGTTGCCTCAATCAAGCCGCGGCATTGGTGACGGAGTTAGTAACTTCACTGGAGTGTCCACCGAGCTCCGAAGGCAAGTCTCTTGAACGGAACCTGCGCCGACTTTACGACTACGTTCTCTACCAAATCACCCAAGCCGTTGTCGAACAAAGCCCAGCCCCGCTGGACCACGCCGACGCCATCCTGCGCGAGTTACTCAAGGGCTGGCAAGCCATCGAAACCAACGAACCCGCAGACGACTATGAGCCCGCCGCGATCAGTGTCAGTGCCTAGCGAATTCCCTGTCCGTCAGGCTAATTGGCCGCCCATGTGACACTCGGCATGCACGGCCTGCACCGCGCGCTCCAGTCCATCGCGCCGCACCACAATTGCGATGGTCAATTCGCTCGACCCCTGGGCAATCGCAATGATGTTCACCTCATGCCGCGAGATCGCTGTAAAGATGCGCCCGGCCAAGCCCCGGCTGCCCTGCATCCCCTCGCCCACCACCGCCAGCAACCCCACATTCTCATCCACATCAATGGGCCGCAGATAGCCATGCGCCAACTCGAGAGCAAAACTCGACTCAATCGCAGTCATCGCCATGCTCAGCTCTTCTTTCCGCACTAAGAAACAAAAGTTCTGCCGGTAACTGGAGCTCGACAGCGCGAGTACCTCGGCATTCACGCGCGATAAAGCATCCAGCGCCCGGGCCATGATGGCTGCACCGTTCACTTCCGCGCTGGCCGGTTCAATCGAAACCAACGCCACATTCGCCATCGAAGTTACAGCACGCGCGCCACCCGGGGCGGAAATCACCGGCACAATGCGCGTCCCCGGGGCGGTGACGTTAAAGCTATTTTTGCTCCACACCGGAATATTCTTTTCTACTAACGGAGCCAGGGTACGCGGGTGCAAAACCTTCGCACCGTTGTAAGCCAATTCAGCCGCTTCGCGATAACTTACTTCCGGCAGCACCACCGCATCCTTTACCAAACGCGGATCGGCGCTCATGATGCCGTCAACATCGGTCCAGATCCACAGCTCCCCGGCATCGAGCGCACCAGCGAGAATTGACGCCGAGAAATCAGAACCACCGCGCCCCAATGTCGTGGGACGACCATCCAGAGTGGCTCCATTGAAACCCGTCACCACGGGAAGAATATTCTGCGCCAACAGCGGACCCAACACGGCCGAACACTTCTCCCGCGTGGGTTCCAGCAGGGGAGTGGCATTGCCAAAGCACGTATCGGTGACAATCACCTCGCGCGCATTTACGGCTTGGGCGGTAGTCCCGGTCGCTTCGAGATACGACGCCAACAGCATGGCGCTTAGGCGTTCCCCGATCGCCACGGCCTCATCCACCGAGCGGGGAGGACGCTCGCCCAACAGCAGGATGCCGCCCGAGATCCGGTCAAATTCGCGCAACAAGCCATCCACTTTATCGAGCGCTGCGTCGAGTGCGACTGCCGGCAAAAGCTCGCGCGCCGTCTGCACATGACGCTCCCGCAAATGAGAGGCGTGCCTTTCGACGCCCTCCGAATCGCCGGACTCGGCACAACGCAAAGCCTCCAGCAACAAGTCAGTCACCTTCGACATCGCCGACACCACCACCACCGTGGGGCGCAAGGCCCTTTGCTCCACGCAAATCTGCGCGGCCACCCTGATCCGTTCGGCGGT
>JAYVUQ010000329.1:0-16651 GCA_043787785.1 Bryobacteraceae bacterium | reverse complement strand
CTATACGAAACCGATGATTGTCTTGATCGACGAATTCTCCGTATCGACGGCGGACTTGTTTCCGGCTGTGCTGCAGGATGCGGGGCGAGCCAAGATTGTTGGCTATCGCAGCGGAGGCCTGGGCGGAACCAACGGCAGCTTCTACAGTGGAGTTTATTCGGAAACCACGAGCGGAGTGACCTTCGGGCTGACGGTGCGGCCCAAGGCGATTTCCTCCGATGGGTTTCCTTACTACGCAGTACATAGAAAACGTCGGCGTGCGTCCAGATATCGAACTCGACTATATGACGACCGAGAACTTACTGCAATTCGGAGTTCCTTTCGTGAACGCTTTCACTAAGATTATCAGTGATGAAATTGACCGGCTGAAGTAGCTCCTTTAGGCGGAAGCCGGAGCCAGGCGTGGGCGGCGCTGCAGCCAATAACGCAGGGCAAGCATGCTAGGCAACATCCCCAGCAGCATGCCGACTAACATTAGCGCATGGTGCAGCCAAGCACTTCGTGGGTCGGCCATCGGTAGCAGCGTAAGCGGCAAATGGGCCATCGTCATGCCCGCTTGCATGCCCACTATGTCGAGTAATAGAGCGCGTCCGCCGTAGCCGTCCCGGCGCGCTTGTTGCAAACAGGGAGCGTAGCGCCAACTGAGCGGCACCGAACAGGCCAGCATACCGACGCTCATTACGGCATAGGACGTCCAGGTGGTACGCACATGACAAGCCAAGCCCCATCCGAGTTGCGGCAGCAGCATCGCCAGCATCATACCCAACCCTCCCGGACCCAACATGATAAGCACCATACCCAGGTGAGGATCCCAACGGCCACGCGTAAAGGCGAGCATGGTCAATACGGCCACAAGTGGAACAGCGAGAAGGGCACCATCGATCCAGCCGCTGGTGATGTAAAGGATAGCCACTTGCATACTCGTACAAAGCAATATCAAGCAAGGGTTCATGCCACTACTCCCGCGGGCTCCCAATCCATCAGATGCATGGAATACAGAATGATGGTAAGGCTGGAAGTCATCATCAATAGGGCGGAGGCCACAGGCGGTAGCCAGCCGGCCGCGGCAACGGCAATGCCTACCAGATTGTAAGTGAGAGAGAAGGCGATATTCCAACGCACAACCTGCCGGGTTTTGCGAGCGATCGTAATAGCGGCTGCCAATTGGCTCCAATCACGATGCAGCAGAAACAGGCCACTTACATCGCGCACCAACTCGGCACTTTCCGCGGCGGCGCAGGAAACGTGGCTCCAGGCCATAGCGGCCGTATCATTGAGGCCGTCGCCGGCAAAAAGCACGTGATGGCCTTTACGCTGTAACTCTTCAATGAGCGCATACTTATGAGCCGGGCTCTGCCGGGTAAACTGGTGACGAATGGGGATGGCGGAAGCGCGCTCAGCCGAGTCTCCCGTAGAAAGGACGACATGGAGTCCTAATAACTCGAGCGCTTGAACCGCGGGACTAACGCGCGCCACCGGTTGTTCCCGAAGTTCAATCGTGGCGGCGTCACAATCATTCACTTTCACTAGTAGTTGCCCACTTGCGCCAGTGCCAGCAAATAGCCGGCAGCCGTCCTCGAAGACCGCCTCGATACCGACACCGGGCAACAAACGAACATGGAGGAGGGGCACACCAGGACGAACGGTCTGGTTCTCCCAAAGCGGGGCTAACGTGCGAGCCAACGCGTGCCGGCTCGCCAGTTCGGCCTCTCTGAGTAAGTAACGCAGGCTGGCTTCGCGCGATTGCCAATCGGTTTGCACGGTCCAGCTAGCGCTGTATTCGTCTGGCAGAGTAAGCGTGCCGGTCTTATCGAAGACTACGGTATCGATTTCGGCGAGCCGCTCGATCGCCTCGCCAGAGCGAGCCAGGATGCCCAGTTCGCGGAGGCGGGCAATGGCCGTCCACACGGCGAGAGGTGTGGCGAACCCTAAAGCGCAGGGGCAAGCAATGACGGCCACGGCGAGGGCGATGAAGAGCGCTTGGTCCCACGGCAGGGTCTGCCGATGCCAGAGAAATGTCGCCACGGTGGCTGCGCAAACCAACGGCACGAACCAGCGTAAGGCCAGCATGGCGAGCCGTTGTTCTTGGCCGGGCCGGGCCAAGCCGGCTTCGATCAACGTCCGAATCTGGTCGATCTGGTTCGCGCCGAGCGCGGCGGTGGCCACACCGTCCAGCGAACCATCGAGCGGGAAGGAGCCGGCAAGTAGCGAGTCGCCTACCGACTTACTCACGGCCAGACTCTCGCCCGTTAAGGACGACTCGTGCACAAACGCGGAACCAGCAACCACGCGGCAATCGACGGGTACACATTCTCCGGGAAGGATTCGAATGCGCTCTCCCGGTTGTATCTCCGCAGCAGTAGTCATTTCGCCGGTCGAACGCCGGGCGGCGCGTCGATCAGGAGCCCAATCGCCAAGCGAGGTAAGCACCCGCTGCTTGCCATACGCGCCGATTTGCCGACCCAAAGAGTAAATTACCAGTAACATAGCCGCGACGTCGGCGTATCCATTGCCGGTACCGCGAACGAAGTAAAGAACAGATGCCGTAAGACAACTAACGATGCCAATCAGGAACAATAGCTCAATCGAGAGCTGGCCCCGGCGCAAAGCCCTCCACGAGGCTTCCACAAATTCCTTACTGAGTAGAACAAACACCGGCAAAGCGATGAAGCATGCCGTAAGCTCCAGCGCATAATGTTCCTCGGGGGTGACTTCGGAGCCATTCAGCGCCATGCTGAACACCATGCCGTTCATGGCCAGAAATCCACCGCCGCCAATTCGCCACCACAGCGATGCCGGCGCTTCGTCAATACAGGAACACGATGAAGCTACGGGTGGCCTTGCCGACTTATCCGAAGTGATGTCAATCAACATAAGTTACTGGGCAGCAGGCGGCGTGACAACCGGCACAGGCACGGCGGGAGCGGAAGCGGCAAACTCAGCCAAGCTAGCGGATTTCCACTCATTCTTTCCGGCGGTCTCTTTGCGCACGGCCGTAACTAGGTCTTTAGACACCGGGTCGCCTTTATTTCCCCAGGAGGAGCGGATGTAAGTGAGCACAGCGGCAATCTCCTCGTCCTCGCGAATTTCCCAAGCGGGCATTTGCGAGTTGAACGGCTTACCACTTACGGTAAGTTCGCCGCTCAGGCCCTTGAGCAGAATCGCGACGAGGCGGCGCTTGTCACCTAATACGTACTCGGAACCAGCCAGCGGAGGATAGGTGGCTGCGACACCGAGCCCTGAATCCTGGTGGCACTGGATGCAGGCGCCAAAGACCTCTTTCCCCAGCACCATGGGATCTTGTGGCGGCGGCGTGGGCGGAATGCCCGCGATGGGGCGCTCCGATAGACCATTGGCCGTCCATTCGCCGCTGTAGTAACCCATATACCAACCGCCAGCCAGAAGCGCGAAGAAGCACATAATAATGTATGAGACCGGAGTGGGAGCGATTCCATCGCGCGGTTCCTGCATTTCCCGCATGGCCGCCATGTGCAGAGTAAATACGGGATCCGGCTGTGGATCCGGGGAAGTGTCTTTGCTCATTGGTTCGCCTCCGGCAGGGGATAGGACTGGTTCAGCCGCTTGAGATAGACGATCAGCGCGCGGCCGCGGTCAGTCGGCACGATGTGAGTAACATTCCCCGGCTGCCGGCCCTCTGGGACTTTTACCGCATCAATCGGGGCCAAGTCGCCCGCGTAGACTTCCCGGAACAGATAGGGGAAGCGCGGCATGATCGAGCCCGGCGAAGTAAGTTGTGGGTTATACAAATGCAGAGCATGCCACTCAACCGAAGGCTGGCGAGCTCCGATGCTGGCCAAGTCAGGCCCCGTACGCATCGTGCCGAGCTGATGGGGACGATCCAGGAGATAGTCGCGCGGGACACTGCGGCGAGTGCCCCAGCCGCGGCGGATATCGGCGCCGTAACCTTTCATGCGAACCTGCTGAGTGTGACAGTAGATGCAGCCCTGATTGATGTAGATCTCCCGGCCCTTGGCTTGCTCGCCAAAGTAGACTTCCGGATAGCGCGTGCCATCGGATTTGACAACGGGCTTCAGCGCTTGAAATTGCCAGTTGGGAATGATCACCAAACCAGTAATGGACGAGGCAATAGTGAGGAAGATTCCGAAAGCGAGAAGAAAGGTGCGGCTCATTTATTTCGTGCCTCTTTTCTCTTTCTGCTCTTTTTCGATCAACTTATCCCAATCACGATCCGTATCCAGCAGCGTAGGGGTGGCCCAAGTGTACTTATGAGGAGTGATGATCCGCACGAAGTTGATCAAGAAGGCGATGGTGCCAGTGAGAAGGATGAGACCGCCGAGCGTCCGCATCGCCAAATAGGGAACGGTAAACTTAACGATATTCAGGAAGGGAATCGACGGGTCGTTCATCATCAGCCCCTGGCGAATGCCGGCGTAACACATGGCGGTGACGTACACCAGCATGCCGACCAGGGTGCACCAGAAGTGGATGCGAATCAGTCGCGCACTGCTCCATTCCTGGTCCATCAAGCGCGGCATGCCGTAATACATCATGGCGAACATGAGAGGCGCGAAGAATCCGTACATGCCGAAATGGACGTGGCCAATGGTGTAGTGGGTGAAATGAGTAACTTCTTGGTGACTGCGAAGCGCCTCAAGTGAACCCTGGAAACTCGACAGAGTGTAGATCATGGAGCCCATGACCGCGAAGCGTAGGGTGGGGCTGGTTTTCAAGAGATGAAAACTGCCGACCATGGTCATGTGATGATTAATGCCAATCGTAATTACGGGGATAAACATCATCATGCTACCCACTACTCCGAGAGTGATGGTCCAGGCGGGAAGCGGTCCTCCGGTAAGATGATGCGTGCCGGCCCAGTTATAGAAGATCGCGTTCGACCAGAATCCCAGCAGCGAGAGATGATAACTATGAATCGGCTTACCGATCACCTTGGGAATCAGGTAGTAGGCGGCGGCGATGCCAGTCGGAGTGGCAAACAGACCTACGACGTTATGGCCGTACCACCAATTGGCGATGGCTTGCGCTACGCCGTCCACCGCGCCAAGATTCGTGCAGGCTTCGGCAGAAAGCACGAGGATCGGGAACCAAACGGTTACCGCCATCAAATACCACTGCGAGACATACGTGTGGTTCGTAACTTTCTTGAAGTACATCGTGAAGTTGGCGATGATGATGAAGACATAGGGCACCACCAGGAGCGGCATCGCCCACAGCGGAAACTCAAGGGTTTCCACACCGGTTGAGTGGCCCATCAATATACCCACGGTGCCGAGCACGAGACCGATATTAAAAACGACGCCGCCAACCAGGAGTAAGTTGCGGTACGGCATGCGAACCTGACAGAGCCTTGCCTGCAGCCACAGGAGGGTGCCCGACGCGGCAAGCCCTCCGAAGCCATAGATAGCGGTATCCCAATGGACGGCACGAATACGGCCAAAGGTGAGCCATTCGATGCCACCCAAAAATTCAGGCGAGTGTAACTTAATCGAACTGATGAGCCCGGCCAGCGTGGCAATGGTAAGCCAGAGCAGGCTACTGCCCCAATAAAGCACGACCACTGGCCGGCTGGAGCCATCTACTTCGATGCGAACTTCATGTTCAGGAACCACGACGGGCGGAACGGGGTGAGCGATCATCGGGCTTCTCCCGGAAAGTGATCGGTCACCACACCAATGGGCTCGTCCTCATTGAAGATCATCCGCGCGCCCCGACGGAGGTCGCGAAACTCTCCCCGACGAATGGCCCACGATAATAGCCAGACCATGGTGATCCCGCTAATGAGCGCGAAGGACCAGATGAACAGGAAAACTCCAAACACAGAAACACTCTCCTTTTTCGAACCACTAACTAAATACTCAACACCGGGCAAGGGGACCTGCGAACGATGTCGTAAAGATGAGACCAGAGGCGGCCGACCGGGTCCTGATCGTGGCCGCGCCCGACGATGACTAAGTCGCCCGACTGCCGCGCTACCTCGTCCCGCAGGCAACCCGTGATCGGCCCCTCCATCACCGCCACGGAAGCGTGGGCGATGCCATTTTCGCGCTTCAGGTCTTCAAGCCTGGCTTGCGCGTTGTCCATCAATTGTGTGAGATAAGGACCGTAGTCGATGTCGGGAACGGGCAATTGAGAATCGACAACGTGCAGTAACGACAGGCGCGCGCCAAAGGATTTGGCCACGGCCGCCGCCGTCCGCGCGATCTCTGGCGACTCTTCGCCCAAGCTCAAGGCGCAAACAATCGACTGGTAAGGGCCAGCCGCAAAGCCCTTCGGCAGCGCATCGTGAACACCCGTCCAGATGGGACAACTCAAGTCATGCAACGCCTTGGCGACAACCGAACCGAGCAGTAGACGTCGCACGACGCCACGTCCGCGCGTTGGCATCATGATGAGGTCAGTGCCTTCGCGCTCCACCTCGCTGCGAATAGCCAGAATGGCGTCATCCACCACTACGACCTGCCGCACGGTCTGGCCGGGAAACATCACGGCGGCGAACTTACTCAGCCGCTCCGTTTCGGCGGCCTCCATCACCTCGGGAACGATATAACCTGCCGGCATGGTCTCTCCGTAAAAGGCGAGGGGCCAGGGGCAAGCGTGCAGCAGGGTTATTTCACTATCGAAGTGCTTGGCCATGCTGATGACCGAAGGCACGATCGACTTACAGGCGTCCGAATGATCTACAGGAAACAGAATACGGCGGAAGGGTAACATCTTTCATTTCTCCAGTTTTCTGACTTCAAAATTCAGGGAATGGCGAGGCGAGACTTTTCTTCTTCCCGCCGCTCCTGCGCAATCAGTATAGACACTTCCCGCAGGCCATTCGCCAAGTATTCCAAATAGTCGTCCACGGCGAAAAGACCTCGTAACAAACCGTCGGCATCCACCACCGGCGCGCGGCGAATTCCCAGGCCGCGCATGCGGCGGATGGCGGCATCGGCATCGTCATCCAGGCAAACGGTGAAGGGGTGGGCGCTCATCACATCGCCAGCGCTTAGCAGCCCCGGAGCCAAATCCATCGCCAGCACACTGACTACCAAGTCACGATCCGTCACAATGCCTACGGGCCGGGCGGCGGAGCCATCCGGCTTGGTAACCACCAGCGCTCCAACATGGCGGTTTCGCATTTCCCGCGCCGCGTCGACGACCGTGGCGGAGAAATCTACCGTAGCCACATTGCGCGTTACTAGATTCTCAACAGTCATTCATCGGATCCATGCGGTGGAGCGAAGGCACGTGGCGGGCCAAATTGGAGTGTGCGCGTTTAGGCCCTGTTTTGAGCGGGAAACGGCCGGGGCAGGCGAGAATTGCGCGATTTAGCGCAGCGTCCCGACGCGCAGTGGCGCAATGATGCGCAATGGCGCACGCGTTAGAGTAAACCGTATTTCTTCATTTTGTAACGCAGCGCGTCGCGCCCGATATTGAGGCTGGCCGCCGCCCGCGATTGATTGCCTTGCGCGGTGGCGAGCGCTTCTTCGAGCAGCAGGCGTTCCTGTCGTTCGAGTGGGTGGTCGTTGAGCATCGCCACGTCGGCGGCAGGTTCTCGCGGAACGGGCAGGTTCGGGGGCAGGTCAGCCACATCCAGCAGATGGCCCGTCGTCATGATACAGGCATGCCCAATCGCATTTTCGAGTTCGCGCACGTTGCCCGGCCAGGTGTGCCCGGCGAGCACCAAGCATGCCCTGGGAGTTAGCCCGGTGATTTGCTTGCCAAATTCAGCGGCATACTTCCTGACGAAATGTTGCGCTAACAGGAGTAAGTCCTTAGGGCGTTCCGCCAACGAGGGAACATGGAGTTCAAGCATCGTCAAACGGTAGAAAAGATCTTCGCGGAAGCGGCCCTTCGCGACGGCTTCACGCAAATCAACATTCGTGGCGGCAATCACATGCACGGAGACCTTGCGCGGTGTAAGAGAACCCACGCGCAGCACCTCCTGGTTCTGTAGCACGCGAAGGAGTTTGGCTTGGGTAGCCAACGGCATGTCGCCAATCTCATCTAGAAACAAAGTGCCTTCGTGCGCATGTTCAAACAATCCGACCTTGTCAGAAGTAGCGCCCGTGAAGGCGCCGCGGACGTGGCCGAAGAGTTCACTCTCGAAAAGCGTTTCCACCACGGCGGAGCAATTGAGAACCACATACCGGCCTTTCGGCGCCGGGCTGAGTTCATGCAGGGCCCGAGCGACGAGGTCTTTGCCGGTGCCCGTGGCGCCGGTAAGCAAAACCGTGCGGTAATGGGGTGCGATGCGCTCCAAGCGGGTATATAAATTTTGCATCGGCGCACTGCCACCCACCAGCCCGTGAAAGCCCTCTGGTTCCGAACGCTGGTTCGCGATCAAAAGTTGCTGAACGCGGTCTCGTAGTTGCTTGAGCGAAATCGGCTTGTTCAGATAATCTGCCGCCCCCTTCTTAATCGCTTCCACCGCGGTTTCCGTCGTGTAGTGGGCCGTCATCAGCACCACGTCGATGGTGGGATCGAAAGCCATGATTTGTTCGAGTAACTCGATGCCGGAGAGCCTAGGCATTACCAAATCCGTCAGGACGATGCGAGGGTGATGCCGCTTTACCAACTCGAGCGCCGCTTCCGGATCCTGGGTGGATACGATGGTGACGCCGGTGGGGCGCAGCGCACTCGTGAGTAGTTCCAGGCTGGCGGCATGGTCGTCCACAATCAGAATGCTGGTCATCGCGGCAGCCATTTGCTCACCTCCGAACGCAACACGGCCAGGCGAACAGGCTTCGAAAGGTAGGCGGAAAAACCCATGCGTAAGGCCTTTTCGCGATCGCCCTGCATGGCACTGGCGGTGAGGGCGATGATGGGCGTGGTGGCAAAGCGGGCGTCTTGGCGCAAGGCGGTAGCGACCGCGAAGCCATCCATTTCTGGCATCTGCAGATCTAACAAGAACAAGTCCGGCCTTTCCGAGTCCGCTTTCAATAAGGCCAGCCGGCCATCGGCGGCTTCGATCACCCGGTATCCTTCAGCCACTAGCACCGTGCGCAAGAGTTCGCGGCTGGCGTCGCGGTCTTCGGCAATCAGGATCGTCGTTATGCCGGATCACCGCTTTGTGATCGCATCTCGGCGAGCACCCTCTCGGCCTGGGGATTGGCTGGCAAGCCGATGACGGGAACGCCCGTCAGATCGTGGTGGTCCCGCAGCCGCTGACGTACGTTTTCGGTTCCCGGCCCCAGGAGGATGAAATCGGGCCGCAGCCGCTCCGCCAAAGGAAAAGCGTCGCGCCCCTGGGAGGCCATCGCCACTTGGTAGCCGCCGCGGGCGAGGTGCGCAGCCACCTCATCCAGGGCGGAACGCGCTTCGTGAACCACCAGCGCCATGGGCCGATTGCGCACCGCGCGCTGGCTTGGCTCCAGGGGAATCGTAAAGCGGAAACACGTGCCTTGGCCTAACTCGCTCTCGAGCAACAGACGGCCACCATGCTGTTCCACCAGATGACGCGTGATGGCTAAGCCCAGTCCGGTGCCCTCGCGAATGCCCTTGGTGGTGGAACCCACCTGATGAAACGCGTCGAAGACCACGTTTTGGTGCTCCGCGGCGATGCCAATGCCGGCGTCCGCCACGGCGATGACGGCGAATTCGCCTTCCGCGGCGACACTGATCCGGATCGCTCCACCTTCGCCCGTAAACTTTACCGCGTTACTTAATAAGTTATAGAGAATCTCCTTGAATCGCACCCGATCGGCATCTAGGTTCAGCCCCTCCGCTACGTCGACGCGCAGACGTTGGGACTTAGCGGCCGCCTGGGGCCGGATGGTGGCCAGCACCTCTTGCAGGGCACCCTCGAGGGACACCGTCGCGCACCGAAGCTCGAGCCGGCCGGCTTCGATCTTACTCAAGTCGAGAATATCGTTAATTAATTCGAGTAAGTGCAAAGAGTCGCGATGGATATGTTCCACAAAGCGACGCTGCGTGGCATTCAGTTCCCCTTCCAGTCCTTCGCCTAGTAACTCAGAAAATCCGATAATGGTGTGCAACGGTGTGCGCAGCTCATGGCTCATGCTGGCAAGGAACTCGCTTTTCATGCGGTTCGCGCGTTCAATCTCTTGGTTCCGCGTCTCAAGCTGGGCATTCGTGGAGGCCAGTTCTAGGGAGTATTGATCCTGAATCGCCCGCAGGCGATCCTGCGTGCGTTGGCGTTCCGACACGTCACGAATGATGGCCGTGACGCGCCGCTCGCCTTCCCAAAGCAGGGGACTCAGGCTGATCTCCACCGGAAAGCGAGAGCCGTCCTTGCGCTGAGCCTCAAGTTCCCGGCCCTGGCCCATCGGCCGAACATCCGGTGCATATTGGTAGCCATGGCGCAAGCGAACGTGGGCCTCGCGATCCGCCGGCGGAACCAATACCTCCACGGACTGCCCCAATAACTCCTCGCGGCCATACCCGAAAGAACGCTCCGCGGCTCGATTCATCAACACGATATTACCCTGCTGGTCCACTTCCAGAATGGCGTCCGGAGCGGCGTCCAGCAATTGCCGGAACCGTCGCTCGGAATGCTCCTCGTCATCGCGATGGAGGTTGAAGTTCAAGCTATCATTTTAGCTTGCTGCTGGACCATTGATTCGTGGCCCTTCGATTGCACTCGAAAGGGCATGAAAACCCTGTTGATTCTGTACGCCACTCGAGAAGGCCACACCGAGCGGATCGCCGAGAGGTTAGCGGTGGCGATCCGCGCCCGCGGACATTCTGCGGACGCGATCGACGTCGCCAACCCGCCGGAACGCTTTAGCCTGGACCTCTACGACGCCGCTCTGCTCGCCGCATCGGTACATGCCGGGCATCATGAGAAGGAGATGGTGGAGTTCGTGCGCCAACACAAACTGGGGCTGGAGCGGATACCCACGGTCTTCCTGTCCGTCAGCTTAGCGGAGGCGGGAGCGGAAAACGAAAAGGCCAGCCCGGAAATGCGTGCGAAGGCGGCGGCGAGCGTGGAAGAAATGATCCACCGCTTTCTGGAAGAAACGGGCTGGCATCCAGGAAAAATCCAAGCCGTCGCGGGAGCATTGCTGTACACCCAATACAATTTCCTGATTCGCCTGGTGATGAAACGAATTGCCGCCGCCTCGGGTGGGGCCACCGATACGACCCTCGATCATACTTACACAAACTGGGCAATGCTCGACCAACTCATCGACGAGTTAGTGCGAAACTGGCAGGCGTGAAGCATTCCTATTTTCCCTATTTGTTACAGTTTCGGCGATTCGCCTCCACGGGCGACGAGGCCACCACCCTGGTGGTGCTGACGGCTGACCATGGGGGCGTGGGTAAGAAGCACGGCGGCCTCTCAAAAGCCGAAATCGAAATACCCATTCTCTTCGCCGGGCCTGGGGTGGCGCGGGGCAAACGGTTTGCGCATCCGCTGGGCAACAATACGCAGCGACGAAATACTGGGGTAGTTATCAACCCACCCATCGAAGGTATCCAGGAATTCAAGATGATTACTTCGGGCTTCTCCGCCGAGTACGGCCGTTACGCGGGAGGGGTGACCGCGGTTACGAAGAGCGGCACGAACCGGTTGCGCGGTTCGCTTTACGAGTTTTTGCGCAATGACGCCCTGGATGCCACAGGTTACTTCGACGCAACTAAGTCGAAGCTACGGCGCAATCAGTTTGGCGCGACGGTGTCGGGCCCGGTGTGGATTCCCAAGCTCTACAACGGACGCAATCGCATCTTCTTCTTATTTACTTGGGAATCGCTACGGCTGGTGGATAGCAAAACCCAACGCGGCATCGTGCCGGATCCGGGTATCCTGCGCGGCGACTTTTCCAAAGCCGCCGATGCCTTCAGCCGACCCTTGCGTATCACGGATTCTCTAGCCCGGGCACCGTTTCCGAACAATCAAATTCCGCCGGCGCGGGTGGATCCGATAGCCCTCAAGCTGGCTGCTTATTTTCCCGCTCCCAACCGCGTCTTCGACCCCGTCGTCAATGGACGTTCGCCCCTGCCCATCTTCGGCCTCGGTAACACCACGCTTGACCTGTTGAGTTATGTCCGGTATCTACGCACCATCACACCCACCATGTTTCTGGAGTTATCCGCAAACTTCTCCCGCAAGACCAACAATCAGGTTTGGCCCTTGAGCGGGCAGCAGGATTGGAGCGCCGCTACGGGCTTCCGGGCGGCGGCACCACAAATCCAGTGGCGCGTGGGCTGCCTCAGTTAGACGCCAGTGGCTACATATCTCTCGGGCCCGCTTATGACGTGCCGACGATCTGGTCATTCAATAACTATCAATACGCTGGCACGGTCACCTGGATCAAGGGCAAGCACAGCGTAAAATATGGCGCGGATTTTCTACGCCTGCAATATTTCTCCCGTAGCTTCGGCGACACCCGTGGCCGCATCACTTTCCTTGGCCGCTTCACCGGCGAACCCATCGCCGACCTCGTGCTGGGCTTTCCGCAATCGACCCGCCAGGCAGTTAGACGCCGCCGGGCCCTATCATCTGATCTCGAATTACTCGGGTTTCGTCCAGGACGATTTCAAAGTCTCCTCCACCCTTACCCTCAACTTCGGCCTGCGTTATGAAGTAATGAAGCCGCCTAAGGAAAAATTCGGTGCCTGGAGTATGTTCGTGCCCAGCCTGGGCAAGATCGTCATCGCCGGCAAGGGCCTCCTCCCGGACTTTGACCAGCGGATCCAATCCACAGGCCTTTCGCAATACATTACGCTGGCCGCGGACGCCGGACTGCCAGCCTCGCTCCGCAAAACTGACTACACCGATTTGGCGCCCCGTTTCGGCTTCGCCTGGCGTCCTTTGGGCCGTGCCAACTCCGTCATCCGTGGCGGCTACGGCATCTTCTACGGCAGCAGTTCGCTCTACCGGATGGACGAGTACAGCGACACTTATCCCCTGTCCATCAACGAATCCTACACTGCCGCCAGCACGAACCCCCTGGCCCTCACGCTCTCCGACCCTTTCCCCGTCGCGCGACGCAGCGTCGGCGGCATTTCCAGCACCAGTGGCCAGGAAAGTAATATCCAAAGCCAATATCTGCAAAGTTGGAACTTCACGCTCGAACAGGAATTCGCCAAGGACTCGGTGGTCGAGATCGCCTATGCTGGCTCCAAGGGCACCCACTTACAACGGCGCTACGACCTCAATCAGCAAATTCGAGATCTTGACTATCGGGCGGCCAGCGGAGTATTTCCCCGTCCCTACGCCGCATTCTCCACCATCAACATCATTGCCGATGGTTCCAATTCGAGCTATCACTCCGGCTTAGTTACCGTGAGGCGTCGCTTCAACCGGCAGTTATTCGTTCGCGCGACCTACACGTTTGCCAAATCGATCGACGAGAGCTCCAACACCGGCGGCACGGTTCAATATAATTTCGGCAACGCCCAAGACGCCAAGAATCTGAAAGGCGAGCGCGGCCGCAGTGACTTCGACATCGGCCATTCCTTCGCCGCGAGCTTCATTTGGTCACCGGCCTTTAGCAAACGTCTGCTGCTGCGCGACTGGCAGTTGGCTGGCACCACCACGATGTACACCGGCCCTCCGTTCACGCCCAAGGTGGCTAACTTTAACCTCGTCAACGGCGAGGCCAACCGGCCGGATCGCATCGGCAAGGGCACCCTGCCCGCACCGAGCGGCGGGCGCAACGTCCTTGATGGCCCAGGCACTTTCAATGTAAATGCCTCAGCCTCGCGGTGCTTCCGGTTCCAGGATCAAAGGGCGCTGCAAGTCCGGCTGGAGTCGTTCCACTTACCGAATCTCCCCAATTTCAACTCGCCGGAAATCCGGGTGGATATCATCAGCGGCGGTACCATTTCGAGAGCCAAAAGCAACCGGACGATGCAGGTGGCCTTGCGCTTCGAATCCTAAGGGTTGTCCGCCTTGAAGACGGCTAGCGGATCAGGGCGCGAATGGCATCCAAACACAGCACCGCTACATGCTTCGACTCCGGGATCAGCCCGCCCAGGCTCTCGTCAATGGCTTCGCGATTGATCGCCTGCACCTGCGCGCGTGTCTGGTCTTCCATCATTTCCGTTAACGCCGACCCGGCCGCTACACACGCCGTGCAGCCGCGCGCGCGATAGCGGACCTCTTTCACCACGTCGCCCGCCCACACCACACTCAGCCGCAGGACATCCCCGCACACCGGATTACTCACCTCCACGGTCTGCGCCGGCGAAGGCAAATCGCCGACGTTGCGCGGGTTCTCGAAGTGATCCAAAAGTTGGGCGGAGTGCATGGGGGCCAACCTCTAGTGTGGCACGCAGTAAGCTGGAGGAATGCTTGTGGTGGTAGCCGCTATTCTGGAACGGGACGGACGCCTGCTGATTGGACAGCGGCGACCGGGTGGATCGCATGCGCTCAAGTGGGAATTTCCGGGCGGCAAAGTAGAGCCAGGCGAGTCGGTCGAAACGGCCATAGTCCGCGAATTGCGCGAGGAATTGGCGATCGAAGCCGGGGACGTGCATGAGATCCACCGCTATGAATTTGCGTATCCCGGCAAGCGCCCGCTGCTGCTGGTCTTCATGCGCATTGACTCATTCCTGGGCGAGCCCACGAATCATGCCTTTGCCAAAATTGCCTGGGCGCGGCCCAGCGAGTTCAAGCGTTACAACTTCCTCGATGGCGACCGCGACTTCCTCATTTGGCTGGCTTCAGGTTCGTCTCAAACAGCTTCAGAATCCGTTTGAACTCGTCCGCCCAACTGGACGGCTGCACAAAGCCATGGTCTTCCACCGGGTATGCCGCGAGTTCCCAATTCTCCTTGCGCAGTTCTATCAAGCGTTGCGCCAAGCGCACGCTATCTTGAAAATGAACGTTGGTGTCCACCATGCCGTGGCAGATCAGTAACGCCCCTTTCAGATTCTGAGCGAAGTAAATCGGCGAGCTGCGTTTGTAGGCTTCAGGATCCTTCTGCGGTTCATTCAAGATATTCGCCGTATAAGGATGGTTGTATTGCGCCCAATCCGTCACCGGGCGCAAGGCCGCGCCGGCGGCGAAAACATCGGGCTGCGTGAACATCGCCATCAAAGTAATAAACCCGCCATAGGATCCACCATAAAGGCCGATTCGCTTGGGATCGACGCCATGCTGCTCAACAAGCCACTTCGCTCCGTCCACGTGGTCATCCAAATCCTTTCCACCCATATAACGATAGATACCCGTGCGCCAATCCCGTCCGTAGCCGGCCGAGCCGCGGTAATCGAGGTCCAGCACGGTGTAACCCATTTCCATCAGTAAGTGATGGAATAGATAAGACTGCGCATAACTCGACCACCATTTATGAGCATTCTGTAAGTAGCCCGCACCATGCACAAAGACGACCGCTGGCCCGCCTTTTGTGGCATTGGCTGGCTTATAGATCCGCGCATAAACGTCAACCCCGTCCCGTGCCCGAAACGTCACTACGGGAACTTCCAGCCACCGATATTTGGAAAAATCGGGCGAAGGAGAATACGTCATCGGCGTCAGCGCGCCGCCCGCCTCGAGTAAGTGGAGCTCGGGCGGTGCGGTCATTTCGGAATACAGGACGGCGGTCGACTTACCATCCGGCGATAAAACCGGCTCATACTGCCCCACCTTCGTCGTCAGCCGGGTACGCGCCCCACCAGCCGCGGGCATCGAATACAGATGCTGCTCACCGGGGTGCGATTCGTTGGTCACCAGATAGAATGTTTGCTGGTCGCGCGATAGCTGCGCGCTGACTACCTCCCACTTACCCTCGGTCAGTGCCTTCGCCTGGCCTCCCTCGTGCGAAATGGAGTAAAGATGCAAATAACTGGGAATTTCGGCCAGGAACCACAGGTCGCGCCCATTCTTCATCCAACCCATCGATTGCGACCTACCCCACAGTACCCAGGCTTCGTCATGCAGCGTCAGCAACTGGCGCACCTTGGCCTGCTGCCAGTCGAACGCAAAGAGCCATTCGTCTTTGTTGTCCGCCGCCCGGGCCCGAATCACCGCCCGGTCATTCGTGTCATTAAATAACAAGCCGGTCCACTGCATTTCACGGCTCGTCTCTTTCCCATCCTTGTCCTTCTCTTTATCCTTGATACCGGCATCGACATACTTCAATTCGCCGGTGCGGACGTCAATCACCGCTAACTTACTCGAAGCCTGAGCGTCCCCCACCTTCGCGCGGCTCGAGACTTGCTCGGTATACACACTGCCCGTAATATAATTCGGCACGCTCGCCGTTTTCGCGTTGTCGGCCGTTTCGCGCAGGAATGCGATCACCTGCTTTTCGTCGCCCGAAAGCGTAAGTCCGGCTACCTGAAGCTTAGTTCCCAAGTAGAAGGGCTTGCGCGGATTGTCCAAAGTCTTCTTCGCTTCGTCTTCTTTCTTTTTCGCCGCCCGCTTCTTAACGATTTCGAGCAACCCCTCTTCTTCCTTCTTAATAAACTCCTGACTATCGGTGCCTTTCTTGTCGGGTTCCGGCGGCGCGGCACCGCCGCGAATGTCGGTCATCTGTTCGATGAAGCCCGTCTCCAGCGAAAGAAGATAGAGATTATTGGCGCGCGTAAAAGCCACCCGCTTCCCGTCCAGAATCCACCGTGGAGCGGCCTCCACGTCGACCGTCTTCGTCAAAGGGCGCGCGATGTCCCGCTGATAGTCGTAGTGCCAAAGGTCGCCCGACTGCGTGTAAATGGCTTGGCTTTTGTCGCGGGTTGGCATCGGAGAAAGCGG
>JAYVUQ010000328.1:0-2546 GCA_043787785.1 Bryobacteraceae bacterium | reverse complement strand
TGCGTATCCATACGCCCAATACCGCTAGCTCGATTGTTAATCCAGATCAACGGCGCGTTCCCCGCTTGCCGCAGGTCAGAGGTGAGCGAAAACACCCGGAACGGCGGCAAATCCACGCCTACGCGCCAATGCCGCCACTCGCCCTTCCGGTGGCGGCTCAAGCCGTCATTCATTCCGAACCACCACGCCCCATCACGCGATTCGGCGAAAGAATTTACTTCGCTCGAAAGAAGTCCCTGCTCTTTTCCGTACCGCGTGAAGCGCTTTCCATCCCACATGTAGGCCCCCGGCTGCTCAGGTTTGTTCCAAGTCCCCGCCCCTTTTGCACAAAACCATAGGCGACCCTGCCGGTCACGAGCAATCCGGTGAATCGTCGATCCAGTGAATCCCTCCGGCGCACCGTAGTGGCGCCACCGGCCCTGTGCGTAGCGAAGGGCACCCCCCATATCCGAGCCGCTTACCACCCACATGCCGCCCTCTGAATCCTCACGCACCCCAGTCACCACCTCGAGGCGCAGCCCAGCCGCCTCTCGAAATGTCCGCATCAGCTTTCCCGCGCGGTACACCGCGACCCCACTCGATCCCGCCGTCCAGAGATCTCCATTTCGAGCTCTTTCGAAATCGTTCACCGTGTCCAGACCAACGTCCCCGGTCGCCATGGTCGCCAAGCCGCGCGCCTTTGTCCGGCAGTACGATAATCCGCGCGGACCCATCACCCAAAGGTCCCCTTGCGTGCCGAATGACAGGTTGGTCGCGTTTCGCAAGGCTCCCGGCGTCGGCTTCAACTCGGTCCACCCCCCGGCGTCCGAAGACAGGATCCGGCCCGCGTCGAGAGCGACCAACACCTGCCGCGCTCCCGTCCCGCTCATCGTCCTCAGCGTCTCAAACGGTGATATTCCCCGGTAACGAACAGCCTTCCCTCCCTCCAAACGCCACACCCCCCGGCTGGCCGCCGGCAGCCGGATCGCCACCAGAGCCACCTCGTCATCGGTGTCCCCAATCCGGCCCAATGCGGCGAACTCCATTGAAGGACTGCCGATCTCCAGCACTCGCTGCCAGCCGCCACGCAGCCAGCGGTAAATGCCATTTCGCCCCGCCACCCATGCAGCCCCCCGGCTGGTAATCGCCAGATACACCGTCTCGGGGGGCATCATGGAATCCGCACTCGTTACCTTTCCGTGGCGATAGAAGTAGTAGTGCCCGTTTGCCTGCAATAAAAGGCTTTCGTCGTCTAAGGTGCCGGCTTGGGTAACTGGGGGTAAGTCCGGAGCCGCGGGCACGAATCCCTCGCGCCCTCCCACATAGAAGCGCCTGGCCTGCAATACGGCCATCCGGCCATCCTTCAAAGCCACCAACGCTACGCCCCCTGACAAACCTAAGACTTGCGAGCTTGCCTTGTTGGCGGGCAAATCCACGGCATGCCAGGAATAGCCATCGAGCCACGCCAAGCCACCTTTGGTCAGTGCCCACCAAGTTCCTTGTTTGTCCTGCCGCACGACGAAAACGTCGTTCGAGGGCAACCCCGAGGCAGTCGTGTAATGCGTCCAACGCCAATCGTCGTACAAAGCCGGCGGTTCCATCCCCCACGCCGTTGATCACCCAACAATCGCCAGGCTCCACGCCCACCAGTGCGATCGAATTATTGACACGTCCACATCCTGAGCATCGACCCATGCGGCAGTAGTGTGAACTCGGCGTCGCTATCGCGGCGCTTTTCGCGTCCACTCCGTCACCCAATCGATCACCTGTGTGTACCACAGCTCGGAGTTCTTAGGTTTCAGAATCCAGTGGCCCTCATCTGGATACACCAGCAACTTCGACGGCACCTTCATCTGCTGCAAACCGGTGAACAGTTGTAGGCCCTGGCCATAGGGAACGCGGAAATCCTGCTCGCCGTGGATCACCAGGGTGGGCGTTCTGAAGTTCGTCACGTGGTTGCTGGGCGACCATTTGGCATAGCTGTCCGGGTTCTCCCAAGGCATCCCCTTGAACTCCCATTTGGTGAACCATAACTCCTCGGTCTCGCCCGCCATACTCTTCAGGTCATACACGCCCGCATGCGAGACAAAGGCCTTGAAACGGTCAGTATGGCCCAGCATCCAATTCACCATATAGCCTCCGTAGCTGCCACCGGCGGCGGCGAAACGGTCCGGATCCGCCCACGGCTGTTTGGCCACATGGTCGGCCACGGCCATGATGTCGTCAAAGGCTTTGCCGCCCCAATCGTCGTTGATGTCATCGGTGAATTTTTGCCCATATCCCGTAGATCCGCGAGGATTGGGCATCACCACCATAAAGCCCCCCGCCGCCAGTACTTGAGGGTTCCAGCGGAAGCTCCAGCTTTGTCCCCACGCGCCTTGCGGGCCACCGTGGATTAAAAACAGCACGGGATATTTCTTCGTGGGGTCATAGGACGGCGGCTTCACCAGAAAGCTTTGGACGCGGGCCTTCTCCGCGCCTTCCACGGTGAAATCCTCGAACGCTGTCAGTTGATAGTTCCCTAAAACTGCCTCCGAGGCGTTCGACAAATTCACTGGTTCACCGCC
>JAYVUQ010000327.1:0-6490 GCA_043787785.1 Bryobacteraceae bacterium | reverse complement strand
CCAGGAAATCTCAGGGTAACATAGCCCGCTACGTTACAATGACTGGCTGGGGGTAACAACGCCCCGAAGAAAACAAATGAGCAATATCATCGTTTTGGGCGCGCAGTGGGGAGACGAAGGAAAAGGAAAGATCGTCGATCTATTTTCCGGCCGCTTCGACATCGTGGCACGGTATCAGGGCGGCCACAACGCCGGCCACACCGTCTTCATTGGCCCCACCAAATACATCCTGAAGTTGATCCCCAGCGGCATCCTGCGCCCGGGAGTGAAGGCCGTCATTGGCAACGGCGTAGTGATCGACCCGCTCGCCTTGGTGGAGGAAATGTCCACCCTGGAGAAGGCGGGCGTCAATGTGCGCGCGAATTTGGCCATTTCCAACCGCGCCCACGTCATCTTCCCGTTCCACCGGATGGTGGAAAAGGTGGGCGAGGGCCGCACCGATCGCGAGGCGATCGGCACCACCTCGCGGGGCATCGGCCCCTGCTACGAGGACAAGATCGGGCGTCGCGGTATCCGCATGGCGGACCTCATCGATCCCGATGGCTTCGAGGCGCATTACAACAACCTCGCCGCCGACAAGATGACCTTGGCCAAGGCTTTCGACATCCACGAAGTGGTAGACTTCGCTGCCGTCCGCACCCAATATGAAGAACTCGCCGCCCGCCTGGCTCCGCTCGTCACCGACACCGCCTCGTTGCTGAACAAAGCCATCCGCGATGGCAAGCGCATTCTCTTTGAAGGCGCGCAAGGCGCGATGCTCGATGTGGACCACGGCACTTATCCCTTCGTCACGTCCTCCAGCGCCACCGCCGGCGGCGCCTGCACCGGCACCGGCGTACCGCCCACCAAGATCACCGGCATTATTGGTGTTTCGAAGGCCTACATTACCCGCGTCGGCGCGGGTCCTTTTCCGAGTGAGGACCATGGTCCGTTGGGCGAGCAGATTCGCCAAGTGGGCAAGGAGTTCGGATCGGTCACCGGTCGACCGCGCCGCTGTGGCTGGTTCGACATTCCCTTGGCCCGCTACACCGCCGCCGTTAACGGCATTGACTCGCTAATTGTCACCAAGCTCGACGTCCTCGACGAACTCGACGAGATTCCGGTTTGCGTCGGCTACCGCGTGAATGGCCAGGAAGTCACCGACATGCCCGCCACCCGTAGCGGCATGGAGTGCATTGAACCCATCTATGTGCGCTTGCAGGGCTGGCAAAGCTCGACGCGCGGCATTAGCGTCTTTGAACAATTGCCCCCCGCCGCTAAAGCCTATTTGCAATTCCTCGAGGACCGCACCGAGGTCGAAATCGGTGCCATTTCCACCGGCCCCGAGCGTACCGAAACGATCATCAAACCGGGCAGCAGGCTGCATCAGTTACTGGGTTAACGCCGCCAGGACAATAGTCGGCTACCCCAGGATTCCGTTTACCACTTCGCCATGCACGTCCGTGAGCCGCATCTCACGCCCGCCGTAGCGGAACGTAAGCTGCTTATGATTTAACCCCAATAGGTGAAGCATGGTGGCATGTAAGTCATGAACGTGTACTTTATTTTCCGCGGCAAAGTAACCGTAGTCGTCGGTCGACCCATACACCGTGCCGCCCCGCACCCCGCCGCCAGCCAGCCACATGGTGTAGCCAAAAGGATTGTGGTCACGGCCCGCCGACTTTAGGTTCATCGAGCCTTGCGACATCGGCGTGCGGCCGAATTCCCCGCCCCATAGCACCAGCGTTTGGTCCAGCAGTCCACGTGCCTTCAGATCCTTCAGCAAGCCGGCAATCGGCACGTCCACGGCCTTACAGTTATCGGTATGGCCCGCCACTAGCCCCCCGTGTTGATCCCACCGGTCATGCCCCTTCAGTTTGGGATTCACACACTGCACGAAGCGGACTCCCCGCTCCACCAGGCGGCGCGCCAGTAAGCACTGCCGGCCATATTCGGCAGTAAGTGGATCGTCCACGCCGTAAAGCGCCCGCGTGGCCACCGACTCGCTAGAAATGTCCGCTAACTCCGGCACCGCGCTCTGCATGCGATAGGCCATCTCGTAACTCGCAAGCATCGCGTCTACCTCCGAGGTGGAGCCCAACCTCGCCACCACCCCTTGGTTCAAACGCTTACTCAAAGCCAGCTTCGCTTCCTGTAAGCCCACGTCAGTCTCGCGCGGCCGCACGTTGGCTACCGGCGTCTCGCCCCGGCGCAACATCGTCGCCTGATAGGCCGCGGGTAGAAAGCCGCTACCGAAGTTATCCATGCCGCCGGTAGGAATCAGACCGCTCTCCAGCACTACAAAGGCCGGCAGGTTATCGCTCTCGGCCCCGAGGCCATAAGTAATCCAACTGCCCATACTGGGCCGGCCTTGCATCCCGAAGCCCGTATGCAGCAGGTAATTCGCCGCCGTATGCTCCGAATGGTCCGCCACCATTGACCGCACGATGGCCATATCGTCCACACAGGTGGCGATATGCGGAAACAAGTCACTCACCCAACCGCCAGACTTTCCGTATTGTTGAAACTCCCAGGGCGAACCCAGGATATTAAAGTTGTTATTAAACTGTGTTTTGGGAACGGCGAATGGCAACGGCTTGCCGTGCTCGGCGCGCAGGCGCGGCTTCGGATCAAAAGTGTCGATCTGGCTAGGCCCGCCGTCCATATAAAGAAAAATGACTGACTTCGCCTTCGGCGCAAAGTGAGGCTGCCGCACATTCGCGGCTAGCGCCGTCATGGCCAAGCCGCCGAAACCGCTCGCGGCCCGGGTGAGTAATTCTCTGCGGGTCGTCATCGGATAAACAAAAACTCCGTGGTCTGCACTAAAGCGTGCGCATAACTCTCCAGGGAATGGGTTCGCAAAAACTCCTGCCCGGTGGCTAACTCCGCCGCGGACGGCCAGCGCGCGAAAGCCTCGCGGTACAGCAAACGCACCTGACCGGACGGCGTCCGCTCGGCCAAACCCACCCGGCCTGCCCATTGGCCCGCCTGCTGTTGCACAAACTCATTGTTCATTAGGAAAAGCGCCTGCGTTGGAACCACCGAGACGTTGCGCCTGCCCAAAGTGGAGATGGGCTGCGGATAATCGAAGATCGTCAGCGAATCGGAGAGGTAATTACGCCGCACATTGATGTACAAACTCCGCCGGCCTTGCCCATCCAGCGGGCCACTTTTCGGCTTTCCCCGCGGATCGCCCTCCATAAACGGGCTCACGTACACCGGCACGCTGGGCCCGCCGATGGTCCGGTCTAAAGTGCCAGCCACGGCCAGGAGACTATCGCGTATCGCTTCCGCTTCCAGCCGCTGTACTGGAAACCGGTGCAGCAGTTTATTGGCGGGGTCACGCTCGTCGGCAGCCGCGGCCCCCGCGCTCGACATCCGGTAAGCCCGGCTCAGCAGCATCAGACGGTGCATCTGTTTCGTACTCCAACCCGAGCGGCGAAATTCGTGCGCGAGCCAGTCGAGTAATTCAGGATGCGTTGGGGGTTCGCCGGTAAGCCCAAAATTGTCTGGCGTGGCGGCTAAGCCCCGCCCGAAATGGTGCTGCCAAATGCGATTCACCATCACGCGCGCCAGCAAGGGGTTGGCCTCGTCAGTAAGGCGATTAGCTAACTCCAAGCGGCCACTCCCCGTGGTGATCGGCGCCTGCTCCATCCCGGCCAGGATCGGCAAAAAACGGCGCGGTGCGGTTTCGCCCAAAGTCTTATGGCTTCCCCGCACATGGATTCGTATGTCTTGCGCGACATCGTCCACCGGCGTCAAGCTCAGCATCGGCTCCGGGCAAACCTCACTCACCTGGCCGGCGCTCAGGTCCGATTCCGCATCCCGCGCGGGAGGCTGGGCCACATCGGAGAACAGGACTTCCGCGAGTGCCACGTGCCCCGCTGGATCCTGATCGACCAGCGTCACATAGACTGGGTGTTGCGGGTACATCAGCATGTCGTAGGTGAACCATTTGAACTCTGGCCCATCGGCTTTGCGCGGCGTAAGTGAAAACTCGTCGACCACCAGCCCCACTGACGCCGTACCCGCAACCCGTAGGTGGACGTAGCGCTTCGACAAAGTAACAATATTCGAGTAGGCCACGCCTTGGCGCGCGGGCGAAACCGCTCCCGACGTGAGTCGGCCACCATCGAGCGAAAAAGCCGGGCCCGCGGCGGACCAAGTAAGTCCAGCAAAAGAAATACCCTCTGCATTCCTGGGCACGTCGCCATCCACTGCCCGCTGGCCGCGGCGCACGGAGTGAAAGAATCCCGCCAAGGCATAGTAATCGGCCGTCGCAATCGGGTCGAATTTATGGTCATGGCAGCGCGCGCAGGCGATCGTCAGCCCGAGAAAGGCCTTGCCGAAGACGTCGATCTGGCTATCCACCCGGTCCGCGATACTTTCGAGTGAATCAACGGGCGAGTTACGATTTTCGCCCAACCAGTAATATGCCGTCGCTAAGGGCGACTCCAGAAACGTTCCATCGCGAGAGCGGCGCGGCGCGGATAGTAAGTCACCCGCCACGTGTTCGCGGACGAACTGCGGATAGGACAAGTCCTCATTGAACGCCCGCACCACGTAGTCCCGGTAGCGCCACATGCCGGGTTTGTCGTTGTCGAATTCATGGCCATCGGTCTCCGCGAAACGAACCAGGTCGAGCCAATGCCGCGCCCAGCGCTCGCCGTAATGCGGCGAAGCCAATAGCCGGTTCACCACCCGCTCATAAGCATTAGGCGAACGGTCGGCCAGAAACTCATTCAGTTCAGCGGGCGTTGGCGGAAGTCCGGTCAGGTCGAAGGTGATACGGCGGAGGAGGGTGCCAGGGTCCGCTGGAACCGCGGGCCGCAGCCCTTTCTCCTCGAGTTTGCGCAGCAGGAATCGATCGATGGGCGTCTGCGCCCACCCGGGATCGCGCACCGCTGGAACGGGAGGTACCGACACGGGACGGAAACTCCAGAAGCGCTTGGCTCGCGCGTAGTCGATGGCTCCGGGTGCCGCTAACGCCAGGCCCAGAAGACCCGTCAAAATCCACTTTCCTCGCACCTCCCTAGCCTATCAAGTTGCTACTCTCTAAGAAATGCGCATTTTTGCTCTTGTCGCTCTTGCCTTTGCTCCCCTGGCCGTCGCCGAGTACCGCACGCCGCCAAAAGAAATTCTGGACGTGTTGCATGCACGTCGTCTTCCCACGCTTTCGCTCAGCCCCACGCGCACCCACATCGTGCTGATCGACTCCGTAGTACACCCCACCATCGCTGACCTCGCCCAACCCATGCTGCGCCTGGCCGGCTTCCGCATTGATCCGCTTTCGAATGGTCCGCACCTCACCACCTACGGCACGGCGCTTACCCTGAAGCAACTGCCCGCCGGCGCGGATACACCCGTCAACCTCCCCGCCAACGCCCGCCTCGGCACGCCCGTTTGGAGCGGCGATGGCCAATCCATCGCCGTCACCAACGCCACTCCCGCCGGCACCGAACTGTGGGTGGTGACGGTCGCCACCGGCAAAGCCAGAAAGATCAATATCGCCGTTAACGCCGCCATGGGCTCCGCCCTCGATTGGCTGCCGGACCATCGCACCTTGCTGGTGAAGACGGTGCCCGGTAACCGCGGCCCGGTTCCCCGCGCCGTCACCAGCCCCGCCGGCCCCACGGTGCAAGAGTCCGGCGGCAAGGCTGGTCCCGTGCGCACCAATCCGGATGCGCTCCACAATGCCCATGATGAAGCCCTCTTTGACCACTACGGCCGCGCCCAGCTAATGCTGGTGGATACGGCCACCGGTGCCATTACCGCCAGCGGCGCGCCGGATATGTTCTTAAACGTTGTGCCCTCGCCCGATGGCCAGCACTTACTGGTGACGCGCCTGGTGAAGCCCTATAGTTATCTGCACGACGCGCCCGAGTTCCCAAAGCAAATTGACGTCGTCACGCTCAAAGGCGCAGTGGTCTACACGGTCGCCAAACTCCCCCTCGCCGAGCGAGTGCCGATCGGCGGCGTGATTGCCGGCCCGCGCCAAGTGCGTTGGCATCCGGCTGACCCGGGCGCACTCGTCTGGGTGCAGGCGCTCGATGGCGGCAATCCCAAAGAGAAGGTGCCCCATCGCGACCAGTTGATGTACTATCGCCCCCTCACGCGCCTGGCCCCCGTGGCCCTCACCAAGACTGAGCATCGCCTCACCAACTTACAGTTCCTGGTCGGCGGCAAGCGTTTCCTGGTTGCCGACTATGACCGTGATCGCCGCTGGCAGCGCACTTTCCTGGTCGGCGAAGGCGAGCCTAAGCTACTCTTCAGCCGCAATCTGCAGGATCGCTACAAGGACCCCGGCGCGCCCATCACTCAGGCCGCCGACGGCGTCATCCAGGAAGCCGCCGGGCAGATGTTGCTCAACGGTACCGGCGCGTCTCCCCAAGGCGACCGGCCTTTCCTCGATCGGTTTCACCTCGCCACCGCCAAGGCCCAGCGGCTCTTCGAGAGCGCGCCGGGTAAATACGAAAGCGTCGTGGGCGTGCTGGACGCAGCCGGTGACCGG
>JAYVUQ010000326.1:0-15574 GCA_043787785.1 Bryobacteraceae bacterium | reverse complement strand
CGACTTATCTAGGTGAGACTCCGTATTTTTATTTTCGCTTTGATTTGGCTTGTGCTGGCTAACGGACAGAATCCACCGCCAAAGACGAAGGAGCATCTGGAGAAACGCGCCAACATCCTGCGGCAGATGGCGGAGATGAAGGCCAAGTTGTCGGCGCTCGAGTTGGAACTCCAGTTACTCGAGGAATCGCGGACGGCGGAGCCTGCCCAACCTCCGGCTCTCGCTTGGCGTGAAGAGAATGGGACTGGCGAAGGAGCGGCGAAGAAGCCCTTGATCCGGTGCTTGTCGGTGACCCGGGATGGGAAGCGTTGCACGCGTCCGGCCGAAGCTGGAGGAAGGTATTGCTGGCAGCACCGTCTACACTGATCAGGACTGATCAGGCGGCTAAAAGAATGTTTAGGCAGGCCCAACCGACGTAACAGAGCACGGGAAGCTCCAGCAGGATGATCGCGCGGACAAAGCCGCGACCCATAAACTCGAAGCGGAGGAAGAGGGCGGCAATCACGCCAAACCAGACAGTGTAGGGGTTCAGTGCTTCGAACATTTGGACATGGACCATGGCGATGCCCCAAAAGATGAGCGGCCAATTGGAGTCCGCCTTGGCGGTGAAACGGAACACAATCAGCCAGAAGGCCATGGCGAGCAAACCGATTGTGGCGACGTAGAACATTGCGGTTTAGAACGCCCACAGCAGGCTAAGAAAGCCCGTATGGGCCCGGTAGTTCTGCTGCGCGAGAAAGCGCTCCTGGTAAGTGTAATACTGATAGCCGAAGTTGGCGCGGACTTTAGGATGGAAGTGCCACGAAATCCGAGCTTGCGGCGACGCGAAATGCAGCGGGAAGGTTTGGGCTTGTAGAAATCCAGCGATGCTGCCCGCCGGTAGGTTCGCCGGAACCAAAGCCGGGCGGCCGTCGCCCAAATCCTGATTGCGAGTATACCCAGCGCTGAAATCCAGTTTCTTCGCCAACATGACCCGGGCCAGGGCATGCACCGCATGAATGTTACTCACGTAGCGTGAGCGATCTCCGGTGACTTGATTCCCGTTAGCGAAGTAAGCCAAGCCGGTAAGCGTATCCAAATGTATCTTGGCATAGCCGGCATCCAGGGAGAACCGCTCCCGGGGAGTCCAGGTGAGGTTAGCCGCGTAGTTACGGCCCTTGGAGCTATGGCTCCAAAGGGAAACTGAGTTGAAGTTGTACCGGTTGCGGGCTTGGGCGCTTATTTGCAGCGACTTATGCTTGAACTGCACCCGCGCTCCTAGCGAATGAAAATTGCGTTCGCTCAAGCCGTAAATCGGCCGATCGGCGCGGCCGATTTCGCCATCGAGGTTGATCTGGAGCGGCTTGATGGGGCGAAAGCGAATCCCGGCCAGCCCCGTGTGGAGGCGATTGGTTTGTTCGGCGGCGACTTTGTCCGTGCCAAACTCGTCGCCGAGTTGTTCGATCGACCGGACGCGGCGCTCTGTGAATTGGTAACCGCCGAAGAGGCCCAGTCGCTTCGTGACGCTATAGTTCACATCGGTGGTGCTGGTGAAGGCACGCACGCCGAGAAAGTTAAAATTGAAATTAGTGAACTGGAGGGTAGAGTTATTAAATTCGCGATAGGAGGCGTCGCCTTCCATCTTAGTATTATGGAACGCGATGTGCTGCGAAATACTCAGCCGCTCGGTGGGGAAGATACTACCCGTCAGGTTCGCCGCGAGCACCGGGCGACGGCCAGTGCCAAAGAGCAGATACTGCCGGTTTTGGAGCGCTCCGAAACGCGCCGAGCCAATGGCGCTCTCGTCCAAGATGAAATTTCGACGCCCTTCCACGTAACTAAAACGGCCATTCAGCGCCCACCAGCGCTTGCCTTCGGTAAAGAGATTAGCCCGCCAACTGGGATTTTCGCCGCGCCAAGGCTGGCCGCGATTGAAAGAATTGAGCTTGGTGGCGCTCGTCGGGTTATTGCCACTGGAGGGAGCGTCGAGATACTCGCGCGGATCGTCCTTGAACCATTCCCAGCCCCGTTGCCAGAGAAACTTGAGCGCGGTCACCTTTACCTCGCCACCAATGCGAAGCTCGTTCTGCTGCCGGCGCAGATCAGAGAAATACTGAAATTCATTGCCGCGCGAATCGAAAAGCTGCACCGTCG
This sequence comes from Bryobacteraceae bacterium, assembly GCA_043787785.1. Lineage (GTDB taxonomy): Bacteria > Acidobacteriota > Terriglobia > Bryobacterales > Bryobacteraceae > JALHNI01. The sequence continues at coordinate 13,441 of JAYVUQ010000326.1, read as the reverse complement.
ATAGTCCCGGGCCGGACTGGCTGTTGCGGCCATAACCCACAAAGAACTGGATGTTCGACTGGGGCAGCAAGGTAAGCGTCTGCTCCTGCCATTGGCGGCGGGTGTTCATGAAATGCTGACCATTCGAGATCGTCAGCGCGGGATTGTAGTAGTCATTCGTCCGCCAAGTAAGGTCGTAGCGATAAAGCTTATTCTTTTGGATCCGCAGCACTGCTGCCTGGTAAGGATCGTTGCCGAGCCCCTGCGTGTTCAGCAGGATCTCGTCAAACAACTTACCCTTGCCTTCGCGCGAATTGATCGTCAGCCCACTGGAGAGCAGGCGCAGTCCGCGGCGGTAATTGACGTCTGAACGGTACTTACCCAGATTGCCATCTACATCGTAGAACCGGAAGCCGGTCTCAAAATTCTGCAGAATGTTATAGCCGTCGTAGTTCAGCCCGCGAGGCGGGCCAACCTGCTCGTTGGTAGGAGCAACGGTGGACTGGGCCAGCGCCAGAGTCGTGAAGAGGAGAGGTAAAGTGAGTCTCTTCATGGCTTATCTCCGGAACAGGCGGTCGCCGTTTGACCCGTGTATCTTAACGTGGCAAGTCGTGCAGTTTTGAAACCGCGGATCGGCCATGTTATGCGAGGGCGATTGGATCGCAATGCCGTCACCTTGGCGGCCAAAGTTGCCGGCCCCATTGTGACATTCCAGGCACAACGTGAAGGAAGCCGGGCGCTTCAATAAGCGGGCATTCATCGACCCATGCGGACGGTGACAAGTCTCGCAACCGTCGACCCGCACGGCGGTGTGCTCAAAGACAAATGGGCCACGCTTCTCGACATGGCACTTGAGGCAGGCCTCTTCATTGCCCTGGGCCTGGGTCACCAAACGAGGCCTCTGCCCCATGCGCCAAGTGGGCGCGTCCGTCCCGTGGGGATTGTGGCAGTCTGAACACTGCATGACGCCTTCGTTCACGCGGTGCTTAAAGGGCATCGAGAACTGGGCGCGCACTTGGGTATGACAGTTGCCGCAGAGGTCGATCTGCTTCTTGGCCAATAAGAATTTGGGCGTGGCGGATTTGTGAATGCTATGGCAACTCGAACAGACCACTTCGGCTTGCGTGTGTTCCGAGCGCCGGATGTTGGCGCGAGAGATAGACTTCGAGTGGCATTCGAGACACCGGTCCAGCGTTTGGCGGGCTGTTTTTTGCGAGAATGCAAAGATCTTGGTCTTGTCGCCGCGGCCTTCGATGTGCGCTTGGCCGGGGCCGTGGCAGCCTTCGCAACTAGAGACCTGCCCTTTGTAATGGGCGTTGCGGAAGAAGTCGCGATTTACGTCCGGGTGGCAAGTGCGGCAAGCATTGCTACCCACGAAACCCTTCGCATCCGCCGTCACCCCTTTCGGCAGTTGGCCCGAAGCCGACTCCGACGCGAAGAGAATAGCGAATAAGTAGACGAACATGACCCGATGAAGCACAGTACTCCGTAGTATATCCCCGCCGCCTCAGTTCTTCTTCCTGATATTTCGCGACGGGTAATTTACAAGAGTAACGAGATGCTCACCATGGCGACGAAGTTGTGAATCCAGTCACCGCTGAGTTTGGAGCCGCTCGCCGGGGCGATGACGTCTTTGGGGAACTGACTGAAGTAGTCTTTCACTTCGACGCGGAAGCCGACGCGCTTGGAGACATTGAGTTTGACGCCGGCACCGAAAGTAAGCAGCGGCTTGTACTCGCTGGTTTTGGTTAAGAAAGCCAGGCTGCCGAGGGGCTGGGCGACGACTTCTTTGCCTGTACCCTGGAAGACCTTGATACCGCCTCCCACCGCCACGAACGGGCGAATCGCAGAGCCTGCTCTGGTAGCATGCAGCAACACGTCGTAATGGATTGCGTGCGCGTTCGCCCCGAACAAGGCCTGAGAAGAACCGGAGGAGAGCTTCGCGTCGTTTTTAAGAAATGAATAGCGAAGTTCGCCACCCACCCGGCTGTACATGTTGTGGCCCACATAGCCGGTGGCGCCCCAACCCGAGTCGAACTTCGCGTTAGCGCTCAAGTTGGCCCGGGTGACGGTTTTGGCCGTATAGAAACTACCCCCAGCACCGCCACCGATTTCCCATTTCTGGGCCAGGGCCGATTCGCTCGACGCCAGCATCAACAGCCCGGCGGCTGCACACAATTGGAGCAAACTCTTCATGGATGATTTATCCGGTTCCTTCCCCGTTTAGCCTTTCGCCAGTTAGTTGATCACGCGCACGGTTACCGAGGTGGTGATACTACCCTGTTGAATGGTGAGCGGAATTTCGAGCCCCGTCGGTACGGTGACCGGGACGCGAGCATTGATTTGATAGACACCTACCTGACCCGGGGTCAGGCCAGCAAATTCGATGGGCAGTTCGTGGCCACCCAGGACAACCCTCGGTTCCACCAGCGCAGAGGCTAGCGGCGCGTCGGGTGAGGGTAGGCCTTCCGCGATCTGGGGAGAGGTGCGGCCCAGGCCGGTTAGGAAGATGGTGATGCGATCTTCCCGCTTCACCGGATTAGACCCGGTGACGAGCCCACCGTTCCGGATGTTAATAATGGAAGGCACTTCGCCCAAACCATCGACCTGTTGGCGGAAAACGCCGGGCGCGGTGGGCAGCACCTGCAGGTTAAAGTTGTCGCTGACGCCGCCAGGCGTGCGCAAGATCATGGTCACATTGCCATCGATGTTGAAGGGCAACTGCGCATTGACTTGTTTCTCGCTCACGAAGATGAGCGGCATGGGAACGCCGTTCACCGTCAGGCAACTTTCGCCCAGCGCGGTCGGCAACGGAATCTGTCGCGTCGCCACGTTTACCGGACTCATGTTCTGGCCGGAAATCGAGATCAATCCACCAGGGGCCACTGGACGCTGTCCGTCGGCTGAGTTCACCACTCGCTCGATCTTGGGGGGAGCAACGGCGGCGTCGTAATTCCAGGGCAGCACCGTAAAGCCCGAAACCGTCAGGGTAATCAGATTGGTGCGGCTCGGCAGCACGGCGATGCTGCGAGTGAAGGGCTGAACGAGGGTCGATAGCACCGGCGCTTCGATCATGCGCGTGGCGCGCTGATCGGTGCCGGAGGTGAGATTCACCCGTTGAATCACGCCAGGTGCTTCGGGTGCGGTGGCGGTCGTGCGAATCGCGGCCTGGTCAATGAAGGTGAAGCCCGAAGAGAGGCCGGCGCCAAGGTCGAAGCGGCGAGTGGCGACGAGTGAAGAGTTAAACATCAGATTACCCACCACGAACTGGTCAAAGCTCGAAGCCGCGTACGCGCCGGCGAGCGCCGTGTAGTCCTTGCGCGAAATGGTGAAGGTGTCCGCGTTGCCGTCATAGAGCAGCATGCCGCCCGTCGATTGCGCGGCCAGGATGCGGCTACCGTTGCCTGACCCAACTAGCGTCGTGTTGATGTCGATATTGTTTTCCCACACGCCAAGCGTGGGCAGTTCCGTCGCCACGCGGGCCGTCATATCGACGCGGTCAATCGTGTGGATGGGGCCAGCGACGCGCGAAGCAATCAACAGGGCGCGCCCGGAGGCGGCAATCGAGCGCGGGTAGTGGCCAGGGGGCATCGTGATCGGTGTCGACGGTTGAAGCGTTTCAAGGTCGTAAACAGAGGCGATCTGCGAATTATCGGCGCCGATCACCAGCCAACGCCGGTCAAAGCTGATGGCCATCTGGGTAGGAGTGTTACCGGTTTTTAAGCTGGCCGTTTGTTGATAAGTATTGCCGTCGAAGACCAGCACTTCGTTCGTGTTCTGCCGCAGGACGAAGAAGCGGTCGCGGGTTGGGTCGGCCAGGATATCCACCAGATTGCCACTGATGTTCAGCGTCGCGCCGCGCTGATCGGGCTCACGGTTGTTGATCAAAAGCCGTACCGTGGGCGGCACATTGAGCGCGGCGGTGGAGCGGATGAGCAAGCGGCCTGAAACCGTACCGCGCGTATTAGCGTAGGTGTTCGGATCGATCGACACCCGCACCACGGCCGGCGTGGTGCCGGAGGACGGGCTGATGGCGACACCCGGAATGGTAGAGGTGATCGCGAAATCGGTGGCCCCGCCGCTCGGGTCCGACAGGGTAAACTCCTGGGTCGAGATGCGGCGGTCACAGAAGTTGCCGAGGAACATGAGGTCCTGGATGGAGGCGGAAAGTTTGCGCGCCTGCGCCAGTTGCCCTACCGGGAAGATGGTGACACCGCTGTCGGAGATGATGTAAGCCGTATTGTTGTCGGCCGTAAGTACGCCTTTGCCGGCCAGGTTTTCCTGAATCTGGATACGCTCGCGCACGGCTAGGTTGTCAATATCGACCACCTGCAACACCTGTTCGATGACTGGACCGGTCGGGGTACCTGAGCCCGTGCCACCGGGAGGGGTGGGCGGAGGCGCGGTGGGGGTGGTCGGCGTAGTCGGCGCGGTGGTCGTGGCAGCAGGCGACGGCGGCACCTGCGTGTAGATCACTCCGCGCGCGCTATCGACGACGTGGCCTCCTACGTTCAGCAATCCCAAGGCATTGGGGTGCTGCGCAATGAGCACTCCGCGCCTGTCATGCAGGGCCCAGCCCATGGCAATGCGCGTGCCGTCACGATTCACGCTGACGACGCGAGGCGCTTGGGCGGGGGTCGAGAAATATCCCTGTGAAACGATGCCCCGATTGTTGACATCGTAACGGAAGCGGATCGTATCGGTGAGCCCAAAGATCGACAAGCCGTCCCCGGAGACGCCAATTGAGGCGGTCGTGATCTGGGTGGGGAACGATGCCGCCGGCTGAGGAATCGTCTTAGCGATCACGCCCTGTACGGTATCCAACTGGCGCGTGGTACCCAGCACGGGATCAAACAGCAGGAAGTCACTGGTGGTGACCACCAGCGCCTGGTTATCGAGCCCGAAAGCCACTCCGAGTGGCGGCGCGCTCAAGACGAAGTTCTGCCGGCTGTTGGTGGGCAGGTCGATCAGGGTAAGCGAATTCCGTGGCGCGGTGCCCACGGGTGTCGCACCATAGTGGGCAATCAGCAGCCAGCGCCCGTCTGGCGACAGCGACAGCGACCCCGGTTGGGGCGCCACGTTGATCGAAGTCTGGATAGTGCCATCCGCCAGGGACATCACTTCAATCCGGTTGGCGGTGAAGTTGGCAATGTATAAAACCCCTCTGGCTTCATCGAGCGCCAGATCCGAGGCTTGTCCTCCGATCGGAATCACCCGGCCAAAAGGCGCTGCCATCAAGCCCTCCACGAGTATGAGCCAGCACGCAAACAGAAATATTCTTGTCGTCAGCATGTAACGTCGCTCCGCAATCATCGTTCTTCTCTTGTTCTCTCTTATCAGGCGCATCCCTCAAGCCCTCCTCGCCAGTGGCTGCACCGGCGGGCTCTTCGGGATCGGTTACCGAATCGGGGGAGCCAAAATGCCACTGGGCTTTCGGACCCGTCTGGCAATTCCCCAACCATCGATCTCCACAACTTACTCAGGGCTTACTTTGGGCCCAATCTAGCTGGCCCAACGTTTGGCTGGGCTGCCAGTTTCAAAAGCTGAAGCCTGGAGCGCACCCCGCTGCGCGGGTCGCTCCCCCGGCTGACCCACCCTTGACGAAAAAGCGGTGGGCGCCGGGAAGCGAGCTTTGCGCCTTAATCTTCGGCGCTACCCTTGCGGCGGAGGACGATCACCCCCAAAAACGCAATCGCCAGCACGGCGCAAATAATACGAACCATTGATGAATCCATGTGAATGTCTCCTTGCCTATGTTCAGCCAAGTCCTGCCCGGCCTCATCGGATACGGGTCTATCGGCAGTTTCCCGCCGGAACTACATGTTGTTCATCATCGGGATCAACTCGCGAATGATCTTCATGACGACTGGCCCCACCGTGACGACGAACAACGAAGGCAGAATGCAAAAGAAAATCGGGAAGATGAGTTTGACGCCCAATTTCGCCGCCTTCTCCTCGGCGATCTGCCGCGCCTGCACGCGCATGTAGTCAGCATGCGCGCGCAAGGACTGGGCGACGCCGGTACCGAATCGATCAGCCTGAATCAGCACCGCCACCAATTTCTTCAAGTCCTCTACCGACGTCCGGTCGGCTAGGTTGCGCAAAGCTTCAATGCGGCGTTTGCCGGCCTTCAACTCGTAGTTCACCGTGGCAAACTCTTCGGTAATCTCTTTGTGCGCGTGCTCCAGTTCCTTGGCGACTTGCACGATGGCCTGATCCAATCCCAATCCGGACTCGACGCAAACCACCATCAGATCGAGCGCATTGGCCAAGCCACGCTGAATTTCCTTCTGTCGTTTCTTTCCGCGAATTTTTACGTATTCATTAGGCCCGAAGAAGCCCATCAGCGCGGCCGCAAAGACAAAGATGCCCTTCATCGCGCCGTCGGTGTTGGCGTTGGCGACCACGATGAGGGCGATTACCGGCAGCAGGACGCCGCAGGCGACCTTCGCCCCGTAGAGTGTTTTGAGGGCGTTCGGGCCACGGAAACCGCTGCGGATCAGCCGTTTCCGCATCGCGGTCACATCCTTCGGAGAGGCGGGCATGACATCGCTGAGGCGGGTCATCAGGTCCCGGAAAACGAGACTGGGATGGAGCGGCGTCTCTTCCTGCTGATAGCCGGTGCCGGTAACGCGTTCTATGGCTTCCTTGGGCTGCACCCAGACCTTCATCCCGACCAGCGAGATAGCTACCGCCACAACCGCGAAAACGACGAAAGTAATGAGCAACATCATATGATTGGCCTCGCCTGAAATATCCCTAAACCTCGATATTCACGATCTTGCGGATCGCGCCGTAACCGATCAACTGCAGCACCACCGCGCCGCCCAGCATATAGTTGCCGACTTCATCGATGAAGAAGAACTTGATGTAGTCCGGGTTGGTGATAAACATCATGACGGCCACCCCCAGCGGAATGCAGGTCAGCGCGGTGCCGGTCATCTTGCCGTGGGCCGAAATGGCGCGAATCTTGCCGCGCAGTTTGAAACGCTCGCGAATCACGACCGCCAGCTTGTCCAGAATTTCGGCCAAATTGCCACCTGTGCGCTTCTGCAGCATGACCGCGGAGACGAAGAAGTGGACGTCGAGCGAAGGCACCCGCTTGCCCAACTTCTGCAACGCTATGTCGAGCGGCAAGCCCAAATTATGTTCCTCAAACGTGCGGCGGAACTCGCTCGAGAGCGGCTCCTGAAATTCGCGGTGAATCATCTCGAGCGAAACCGAAAAGGCGTGGCCCGCGCGCATGGAGCGGGCCACAAATTCCAGGCTATCGGGAAACAATTCCTCGAATCGCCTTAGCCGCGCGTTGCGCTTGCGGCGCAGGTGTAGAAAAGGCAGGGCCGCGGCCAGCAGCGCGATCACCGGCGTGATATTGCGGTAGGGTCCCAAGAAATTCCAGCCCACAAAGAAAGTCACTAAGCCCAGGCCCAGCGAAGTGTGGACGAGCCGCGCCGGCTTCCATTTGACGCCCGCTTGCTCGATCATCTCGTCAAGCTTCGCCGTCCAGTCATAGCGCTGCAGCAGTTGTTTGGCGAACTTTCCCTGCGTGGGATCCTCGACGGAAAAGAGGGCGGGCCCAGACTTCTCCAACTTCTGCTTGCCCATGCGATCCCGGCCGCTCAGACGGCTGCGAATCTGCTTGAGATCGGAGCTCTTGAACGCCTGGGTAACCAGAAACCAGAGGCCAACCGCCAGCGCCCATACCACCACCGCAATCAGGGCAAAGCTCATACCTCTACCACCTCGTCAAACATGCTCGAACTCAACTTAATGCCGGCCGAAAGGAGTTTTTCGTAAAACTTGGGGCGGATGCCGGTAGCGGCAAAGCGGCCAATCACTTTGCCTTCGGGCGTCAAGCCGCGCTTCTCGAAGACGAAGATATCCTGCAGGGTAATCATGTCGCCTTCCATGCCTGTCACTTCGGTAATGTTGACCACGCGGCGCGAGCCATCGCTCAAGCGCGAAGCCTGGACAAGCACGTGGACGGCGCTAGCAATCTGCTGGCGCACCGAATTGATCTGCATGTTCGAGTTGGCAATGGACACCATTACCTCCAGACGCGAGACGCCGTCACGGGGACTGTTGGCGTGGATGGTGGTTAAGCTGCCGTCGTGACCCGTGTTCATGGCCTGCAACATGTCGAGCGCTTCTTCGCCGCGGACCTCGCCCACCACTATGCGGTCCGGCCGCATGCGGAGGCTGTTGACCAGCAGTTCCCGTTGCCGTACGGCGCCGTTTCCTTCGAGGTTCGCCGGTCGGGTTTCGAGACGCGCCACGTGCGGTTGCTTCAACTGCAACTCGGCCGCGTCTTCGATCGTCACGATGCGTTCCTTAGGCGAGATGAAGAACGAAAGAGCGTTGAGGAGCGTCGTCTTGCCGGCGCCCGTGCCGCCGATGATGATGATATTGAGATGCGCCTTGACGCAGCCCTCCAGTAACTCCATCATGCCCTTGGTGAGCGCTTTTTTCTCCACCAGATCACCCGGCATCAGCTTGTCCTGCGAGAAACGGCGAATCGAGAGCAGTGGGCCGTCCAGCGCAAGCGGCGGGATGATCGCATTGACGCGCGACCCGTCCAGCAAACGGGCGTCGCACATGGGCGTCGATTCGTCGATGCGGCGACCCACCTGGCTCACGATCTTGTCGATGATGCGCAACAGGTGGGCGTCGTCGCGGAAGGTGACCGACGTCAGCTCCAACTGGCCCTTGCGTTCCACATAGACTTGCTTGTGGCCATTGACCAGAATGTCGGAGATGGTGGAATCGGTCAACAACGTTTCGAGCGGACCGAGACCAAAAACCTCGTCCAGTACTTCTTCGGAGATCTGCTGCTTTTCGAGCGACGAGAGCAACGTAGGCTCGGCGTCGATCAGGGTGATGAGCGCTTGCCGTACTTCGCTTCGCACGCGCTGGTTGTCAATCGTCGCCAGCGCTTCGAGGTTGATCTTGTCGAGCAGCTTGCGATGGAGCGTGAACTTCAGCTCTTGATACTCCGGCTTTAACATCGCCTTAGGCTTGCCAGCATTCTTGAGCAGGCGCTGCTCCCAGCTCATCTGTTGCTTGTTTCCGGCTTCTGCAATCGGTACCATCGCGCTTATCGTTCTCCTTGATTCATCACTTGATTCATCACTTAGCTCGTCACTGGCCTTCATCACCGGGCCGGCTCTTACTCGCCCGGTTGCTTCGTTGGACTGTCTCGCCTAGGCTTGCGAGTAGGCCGTTTTCGGCTCGAGTAATCCGCCCATCCGTCGTTTTTCAACCGCTGCGGGTCCAGCCAGTTTGCCCGCTAGGCTTTCGATCGATTTCCCCAGCTCCGAATCGCCGCCCAGGGGGTGACCCAGGGTAACCACGCGGTGGAGTGAAAAATAGTCATTCGGAAAAGTCGCCATCACCGAGCAGTTAAAGATCTTCTCCATGTCGGAGCGGTTGATATTGTCGCGTTTATTCACCCGGTTGATCACCACCTGGTAGCGATCCTTCGTCAGGCCGATTTGATTTAACAGCGCGACGGCTTTGCGGGCCAGGTGCAGGCTGGGCAGCTCCGAAGTGGACACCAGATAAGAGGTGTCGCTCTCGGCTACGGCCAGCAGGCTGAATTTCTGAAACACCGCTGGCAGGTCGAGAATGACCCAGTCATATTGCATGCGGGCATACTGGAGTACGTCGTGCAGCGCGCCCAGGTTGAGTTGGCCGCCGAAGGGCGCTTCCGGTGCCGGCAGAATATCGACCCCTCCGGAACTCACCGTCAAGTTACTCCAACTCGCGGCCGTCAGCTCGTGGGCTTGGTTGAGGGCGTCTACCAGCGAATAGGGGTGATTGAGTTTGAGGTAGAACCCGATCGTGCCACCCATGAGGTCGCAGTCGATGAGGAGCACCCGCTTGCCGCTCATTTTCTTGAGGGCAAACGCCGTTTGGGTGGCTAAGGTGGAGGCGCCGGAGCCCGGCTTGGCACTCGCAAAGGCCGCAATCTTGCCGAGTTCGGGTTCGGCGCTTTGCTCTGGAGCACGTAGACGACGAATGCGGCCGTTGGCTTCACGCTGTTGCGCCGGATCTAGCGGCCGGTAAAGGAATTCGCAAGCGCCCGCGCGGAGCGATTGGATGAGCGAGTGGGAGTCGTTGGCGTCGTGCAGGCCGATGATGTGAATCTCGGGCCGCGCGATGAGGGCGATCAGTTGACAGGCCTGGTCGAGATCGGTGCCCAGATCCATCAGTACGACCTCGGGTTGTAACTGGCGCAGGCGCAGTTCGAGCGTCTGCTGCGTGGGATAGCTCTTCAGGTCACCCAGTATCTGGAAGGCGCGCGCCTCGGCTTGGCTGGAGGCGAAGTCCTGCGCCAGTTCGCGGTTCGGGCTAATGATCAGAGCTGTGAGTGGTGCGTCCCGCATGGGTTGACTTTCTGTTTCAAAGGCGAATTATTTCGGCTCTCCCGCGTTCGGACGTCTTGTTGCGACGGCCGTTGCCGCTGGTGCGGACAGTGCATGGTTCGGGGAGCCGGTAAGAACCTGTGGGGGGAGCGAGGTGATTCCGGCTGAGAGACTACGGCGCGCTGGCATGAAGGCGACCGCCTGCTGCCCCAAAGACCCTGGTTCCGGTGACTTCCCTTCCTTGTCTTCGGTGGGCTTTGCCTCACCCTTCCCATCCGGCTCCCGCGCTGGGTTGGCTGGCTCCTGCGCTGGATGGGCGGTGGCGGGCGCGACGAGGTTGGCCGTCTGAACGGCTTTGAGTTCGGGATTGGATGCAGCTTCGATGGGGGTGCTAGGTGCCAGAACCGGGGCTACTACCGGCATCTGCGGTTGCGTGACCGGCTGGGCCACCGGACTTGGACTTGGGCTAGCCGTGGGGGACGCCGCCGGTGTCTCCGCTGTCCTCACTTCTGCTGGATTCGCTTCTCGATTCTGCTCTGGAGCGGCCGATAAATATGGCGACCGGGGCGCGAGTGGAACCTGTGACGAGGTCTCCGTCACCTGCCGTGGGGCGGATTCGACAGATGGGGCAAGCGCACGTTCGCCAGCCGGGATCATCCGAAAGTTTTCCGACTTCTGATCGGGCTTAGTCGGCTTGCGCCCCCAAAGCTTGAGCGGGTTTCGCTTACCGGAATCAGCCTCGCCTTTGCCATCGGATTTCGGTTTCGCCTCAGCTTTTGGCTTCGGATCTCTGCGGGGTGTGACTGGATGAGCCTTATTGCCATTGCCCACTGACTCGTAATTGACCTGGGTACGTCCGGGCAACATGGGCGGAAGTACCGCTCCACCTGGGCCGGGCACGAGGTCGGTGCCAACCTTGTCGCCGGGTTGCTTCTGTGGCATGAACTGTCGCAGCCAAGCCGGTTCGGGCTTCGGATCGCCCGCATTGATGGGAGTAGCGACTTCTGGCGTCACAATGATCACCAGTTCCGACTTCGAGCGATTTTCGGTGCGCGACCGGAACAGGGCGCCCAGGATCGGGATATTGGCCAAACCGGGTAGCTTGTTGAATTGCTCGGTAACGCGGTCGTCGATGAGGCCGGCGATGACGAAACTCTGCCCGAAGCCCAACTCAATGTTGGTCTCCATCCGGCGGGTGGCCAACGCCGGAATGGTGAAGCCACTGAAGGTGACGGCGTTGGCGAGATCGATGGTGGATACTTCGGGCTTCACATAAAGCTTGATCGTGTTGTTTTCGGTGATGACCGGGTTGAACAGCAGCCGGATACCGAACTCGCGGAACTGGATCGTCACCGCGCCGGCATTCGAGCCGCCCTGGAGCACGGGCACCGGGAATTCACCACCCACGAGGAAGCTGGCTTCCTTGCCGTTCGTCGTCACCAGGTTGGGTTCGGCGAGGATCTGGAGTGTGCCTTGCGCCTGCAGGGCCTTGACGAAGGCGGCCAGGTTCAGGTCCTTGCGGAAGGCAAAAATATTGAGCGCATCGGAGATCGAAAGCTTGTTCTCGGGATTCACTGAGGGCGGGCTGAATTGCTGGGTGGTAATGCCGCCGGTCGTGCCCCCCGCGCCCGTGGAAACCAGGTTCACTCCAAACTGCTGCGCCGCGGTGCGGTCGAGTTCGGCGAAACGGACTTTGAGGATGATTTGCTTGGAAACTGGGGCGATCACGAGCGCGAGATTGCTGACCACCGTCTTGGCGAGCGGCGTAGCAATCGCCACCGCCCGGTCGGCCACTTCTTTGTTACTGACAGTACCGATCAGGGTGATTGAGTCGCGGCCGGCCACCACGCCAATGTTCTCGCCGGGGAAAGTCTCTTTCAGCATCCGCTTGATGGGATCGAGGTTGTGTTCGACCGTGACGTTGTACATGGTGCGAAGACCATTCTTGGCCCACACCACCACCGTCGCCGAACCGTGCCCCTTGCCGTGGAGCAGGAATTCGCGTGACGTGGCGGGCACCGCATCGACGATTTCAGGATTTGACGTCGAGATCCGGCTGATATCAGCCGGATAGTCGATGACCAGGCTTTTGCTGACCGTCACGCGCAGGTCTTCCACCGCCATTCCGCCTGCGTTGCTTGCCACTACCACCGGAACCTGCGCTGGGGCCGGAGCCTGCGCCGCAGCCGGCATGGCCATCACCAGCGCCAAAATTAACGCCAACAGTTCTCGAATCCTCATGACATCAACCTCTCAATTCGTTTCTTGTTCGTCTTGTTGTATCTGCGTTACAGGCCGGGCCCAGGCCCAGGCCAAGGCCCAGGAGTGGGATTGGGATTGGACGCTGGAGTGGGCGGAGTGGCAGTCTGATCGCCACCGCTCTTGATTGTTTCGAGGGTCCGCGTGTTGCCGCGGATAACGATGATTTGCTCCGGCGGTGGGGGCGGGGCCGGCGCGCGCACCACCGGCGCCATCAGCACCGGAGCGGGACGCCACACTCGTTGTGGGCGGTCGGGCGCCTCCGGATTGCGCGGAGTGCCATTGGAATTGGGCAGGCGGCCGAAGCCGTATAGTTGGCTGATGGTCTTACCGCTCGTCGCTTTCTGGTCCTGATCGTTACCGTTGCGAAGCACTAGTTGAATGCGGCCCTCGTTGCCGGCCAAAGTGAGAATCTCGGCCTGTTCGGGGGTGGCCAGCAGCGTGACGTTGGGCGCTTGCATCGCCTGTCCGCGCGCGTCGGGCTGAATCGTGGTGCCCGAAGAGAGCACCATCACGTTCTGGAGCACCGTGGTGGTGATCGTGTCAGTAGCGGATGGCGGCCGCCCGGTCACCAGGACGTCCACCCGCATGCCTGGCATCACGAAACCCGCCACGGCGCTAACGTCGGTGACGCGCACCGTCACCGCCCGCATGCCCACGGGGATGATCGGCGCCAAGCCGGCACCACTGTTTCGCGCGGCCAAGCGGCCTTCCATTACCGGTTCTTCCTGCAAAATATTGCTGATGATGGGCCGGTCGAGCACCTCCTCGACCTTGGCATAGGCGCCCTTGGGAAATTGGTCGACGGGAACACGAATCGTTTTTACGTCGCCAGGCTT
>JAYVUQ010000325.1:0-11167 GCA_043787785.1 Bryobacteraceae bacterium | reverse complement strand
CGCCGCCGTTGCGGCCGAAGTTGTGGAGTTGCTCTTTCCCGCCCTGCCGATGAAGGGGCTCATCACCGACCTCGACGACACCTTTTGGTCTGGCATCGTGGGCGAAGTGGGCAGCGCCGGCGTCACCTGGAGCCTCGCCGACCACGCGCAGATTCATGGCTTGTACCAGCAGATGCTTTCCCAACTGTCGGAGATGGGCGTGCTGCTGGCGATCGCTTCCAAAAACTCGCCGGAGGTCGTCGAAGAAGCGCTGCAGCGCCCGGATCTCCTCGCCCCGGCCAAGGCTTTCTTCCCCGTCTGCGCCACTTGGGGGCCCAAATCCGAGAGCATCGCTGAAATCTTGCGCACCTGGAACATTGGCCCCGAAAGCGTCGTCTTTATCGATGACAGCGCTATGGAGTTGGATCAGGTGCGTACGGCGTTTCCCGCCATCACCGGCCTGCAGTTCAATGCCAAACAGCCCGCCAAAATGGTCGCGTTGCTCGCCCAGCTCCGCGATCGGTTTGGCAAGTCGGCCGTGCGCCAGGAAGACGCGCTCCGTCAGGCCAGCATCCGCGCGAATGTCGAGGTTCAGGCGGGGGCGGCTAGCAGCGAGTTCGTCCGTCACCTGCGCGGCCGCCTCACCTTCGATTCCCGCAAGGATCCCGGTAACAAACGCCTCCTCGAACTGATCAACAAGACCAATCAGTTCAACCTGAATGGCGTTCGTCTCAGTGAGGGCGACTGGCTCAAGCACCTGGAAGATCGCCAAGCCCTGGTGGCCGGCGTCTCCTACGAAGAAAAGTTCGGACCGCTCGGCGCGATTGGGGTATTGGCCGGCCGCCACTTGGACGATTACTTTGAGGTCACCAGTTGGGTGCTCAGTTGCCGCGCCTTTTCCCGGAAGATCGAACACCACATGTTGAAATATCTTTTCGATCAGCCGGGCGTTGCGGCGGTTCGCTTCGCCTTCCAGCCCACCGGCCGCAACCAGCCTCTCCAGAGCTACCTCGCATCCTTCGGCTTGGATGTCCACGGGGACCGTGAGCTGCTTCTCTCGCGGAGCCAATTCCAAAACCATATCGAGGATTTGCCGCACGAGGTGCGGCTCGAAACACCATGACTGAACTTCATACCCGGGTCGCCCAATGCTTTCTGAGCGTCTTCCCCGATCTGGACGCCGCCGACCTCGCTCGCGCCAGCCAGGCTTCTCTTCCGCAATGGGACTCCGTCGCGCATGTTACTCTTCTCTCGGCCATCTCCGAGGAGTTCAACATCGACCTGGACGACGAGTCCTTTGAGACGCTGGCTTCCTATCCGCTGATTCTGGATTTCGTGGAGAGCCACGTTGGCCAAAGCTGAGCCGCGCATCCTCGAGGCCGCTGACTTGGCCGTGGGCCTCAAGTTTGCCTTTGAACGTCAGATCACGGTGGAGGATGTCGAGGCCTTCGCCAATCTCAGCGGCGATCACAACCCGCTTCACACCGATGAATCGTACGCGGCGCGTACCAACTATGGCCGCCGCATTGTCCATGGCGCCTTCCAGGTGGGCCTCGCCTCCACCATGGTCGGCATGTATCTGCCGGGGCGGAATGTCGTGGTGGGCTCGATGCGTTCCCAGTTCCCCCGCCCGCTCCCGTTTCCTTCCACGGTCACCGTGCAGGGGGAGGTTACGGTCTGGTTGCCGCAAGCCGGCAATGGCACCGTCCGCGTGCGCGTCATCGACGCTTCGCAGTCGGCCACCACCGCCGAAATTCACGTGGCGTTCGCTCTCCACGAGAATCGGGAGCGCCCCCCGGTCGCGCTGGGCGAAGCGGCCGCTACAGACTCCGGCCGGCCCATCGTGCTCCTCACCGGCGCCAGCGGTGGCTTGGGCGCCCATTTGGTGGAACGGCTAGCCTCGAATTATCACGTCATCGGGTTGGTCCGCTCCCGCGCCAAGGCCGCCTCGCGCTTCGCCTCCACGGCGGTCGAACTGGTGGAGGCTGACTTCGCCGGCGACGATTGGGAAGCCTGCGTCGACGCAGCCCTCGGCGGCCGTCCGGTCTACGGCATTGTCCACGCGGCCTGGCCTGGGGTCCCGCAAGGTGGTCTGTTGAGTCTCGATCTTGAAACCGTAGCCGGCCAGGTCGATTTCGGCTCCCTCACGACCATCCGTCTGGCTCGCTGGTTGGCCAAGCGCGCTACCCGCTCCGGCCGCTTAGTGGTCATCGGTTCCACTTACACCATCAAGCCCATCCTCAATTTCGTCTCCTACTCGCTAGGCAAGGCCGTCATGGAACAAACCGTGCGGTTCCTCGCCCCGGAGTTAGCCGGAAAGGGCATCGCCATCAACGCTGTTCTCCCCTCTTTCATGCCGATCGGGATGAATAGTGCGCAGTCCCGCCAAGCGCTGCTTACCGAAACGGCCAAGGTGCCTCTCGGCCGCCTCTGCAACGCCGATGACGTCGCCAGCAGCGTCGAATACCTGCTTTCGGAGCAAGGCGGCTTTGTTTGCGGCCAAGTTCTGCCCCTTACCGGCGGCTACCTCTAACGCCACTCAGGCCCCGTTGCTCGGGCCCCCTTGCCCGGCCCAATTGCTCAGGCCCAGTTGCTAGCCCGGTTGTCGTGCAGGTAGGCGCCGTCGTAGTCGAGTAATTGAAAGCGGATCGGCCCCGCGGGCACCGCCACTCCCTTTTGGGTCAGGATTCGCATCTCAGAATCTCCCCGCGCGTGGAAGCCCGCCTCCATCAAAGCCTGCCGCGTCAGGGGATCGCTTCCCATGGCTGCCACTTCCGTCACCCCAGGATCCTGCATCGACTGGGCCACGGCCAACTCGATCAACGCCCGCCAATCCTCCCGTACCTCCGAGTTCACGTAGAAATCGGCGATCCTGCTCTGCGCGGGGGTTTGCGCCAGCACGAAGTAGCCCCGCGCCGGCCCCTTCTCGGCGGAATAAAGGGTAATCGGTGTCACCGGACATCTCAGGAAGTACGCCATCGTTTCCGCGCTGCGCTCAAAGATCGCCGTTCCCTCCGGCGGCCGTGGCCACGCAATGGCCGCCGATTCGAGTTGACCTGCGTCGATGCGCTTCGTGGTCCAGCCTTCCGTCCGCGGCGCCCGCGCCTGCCAATTCCAAAGCAGACTTCTGCCAAACTGCGCCCCCGCCCGAACGCTCAGTTTCTGCCCCAGCAAGCGCCGAAACGGACGCACCGGACGGGCAAACCGGGTCACCACCCCACACAATTGGAACCCCAGCGCCGGCAGCACTTTCACGGTCATCTCACTGCCGCCCACCACCAGCATCCCATCCCCCATCTGCGCAATCCGTTTCATCAGCGTCACGCCGCTCCCCACTGATTTCGGGTCGGCCGCCCAGTCAATCAGATGGATCATTCGCAGCCGCGCATGTCCGTTCCACAATGAAAGCGGCACCACCGTTCCGTGCCCCACCATCGCCCCATCCTTGGTGATCGCATAGCCCCGCGACCCTTCCCAATCCGCACGTGGCTCCCAATTCTTCCAATGGAGATTCTGCGGCGCGATGAAAGGCAGCCCGGGATCAGTATCGAAAATCTGTCGCAAAAATGCCGCCACCGCGGGCGCATCGGCCGCAGTCGTGGGGCGAAACTCTGATTTCATTGGATTTGGACGTCCCGAATCCCGTCAATTGCTGGATCATTCCCGAACCCGGACATCCACGATGGTGCCCAGCAGCTAATCCGGCACCTTTCAGGCTCCGCCGGCGTCAACTGCCGCACTTTGTTGATCGTCATCGCATATTTATAGCACACCGATTTAAAAGGCACCGAGGGAGGACTTCGGAAAAATTCCCCAACATCATTGTTCAGGTTTTTCTGTAGAGCCCGTACCACGGGTTGGCGCGCGGCACGCCGAGCAAGATCAGGGTTTATGCCCATTATGTCGCCCACTGATATTGCCAGGCTCTCCCGCATTCTGGGTGCCCCCCACCCCGCAAGAAAGTTCGCTGAATCGAGGCGATTTTGGGGTAGAACAGGAGGCATGAGTTCCCCCGCGATTCATCTCTCCCCCTTCGACGCCGAATACCGTCGCCAACTGCACAACCCCGATCACCAGTTTGGCAAAATTCCGGATGGCCGCTATCACGTACTCGTTGAAAACGGAGAACTCACCAATTCCCGCACCTCCGGCCTGCCCACCATCCTCACTCTCACCGATGCAGCCCCCCGCCCATAAGGCCGGCGAACGCGCGCTCGAACTCCTCCGCCTCGGCACGCGGGACCCCACCGCCGCCTTCCGCGAGGGCCAACTCGAGGCGATCCGCCATGTGGTCTCGAACCAGCGGCGGCTGCTGGTCGTGCAAAAAACCGGCTGGGGCAAAAGCTCCATCTACTTCATCGCCGCCAAGCTCCTCCGCGAAGCTGGCCGCGGCCCCACGCTGCTGATCTCGCCGCTCCTCTCGCTGATGCGCAACCAACTCGCCGCCGCCGAGCGCATGGGCGTCCGCGCCGTCACCATCCACTCCGAGAATGAGTCCGAATGGCCCGCCGTCGAAGCCAGCATCCTCCGCGGCGAAGTGGACGTCGTCCTCATCTCGCCCGAACGCCTCGCCAACGAACACTTCGGCACGCGCATTCTGGGCCCCATCTCCGGCCGCATCGCCTTACTCGTCGTCGACGAAGCCCACTGCATCTCCGACTGGGGGCACGACTTCCGCCCTCACTACCGCCTCCTCGAGCGCATCCTGCAATCCCTGCCGCAAAACCTGCGTCTGCTCGCCACCACCGCCACCGCCAACCACCGCGTCGTTGCGGACCTCACCCACATCCTCGGCCCCCAACTCGCCCTCTCCCGAGGTGACCTCAGCCGCCCTTCCCTCTTTCTCCAAACCATCCGCCTGCCCAGCCAAACCCAGCGCCTCGCCTGGCTGGCCGAACAACTCGCCCGCCTGCCCGGCAGCGGCATCATCTACACCCTCACCGTGCGCGACGCCGAACTCGTCGCCGCCTGGCTCCAGTCCCAGGGCCTGAACGTCGAGCCCTACACCAGCCAAAGCGGCCAAGTGCGCCCCCGCCTCGAAAATGCCCTTTTGAAGAATGAACTCAAGGCTCTCGTCGCCACCACCGCCCTCGGCATGGGCTTCGACAAGCCGGACCTCGCCTTCGTCATCCACTATCAATCCCCCAGCTCGGTCGTCGCCTACTACCAGCAGGTGGGCCGCGCCGGCCGCGCCATCAATGCCGCCTATGGCGTGCTGCTGAGCGGCGCTGAGGAAGTCCGCATCGGCGAGTATTTCATCGCCTCCGCCTTCCCGTTGCCCACCGAAGTGTCACAAATTCTCGCTGCCCTCGAAGCGGCGCCCGAGGGCCTCACTTCAAACGAGTTGATAAGCCGCCTCAACATCACTAAAGGCCGCATCGACAAGGCGCTCTTGCTGCTCTCGCTCGAATCGCCACCGCCGCTTGTCAAGCAAGGCACCGCCTGGGTGCTCACCATCACCCAACTCAGCGACACGTTCTGGGAACGCGCCACCCGGCTCACCGCCCTCCGCCGCACCGAGCAGCAACAAATGCAGGAATACGTCAGCCTCACTCAAGGGCACATGGAGTTCCTCATCCAAGCCCTCGACGGCACGCCCGAGCCCTTCGCCCCACCCCGACTCCCGCCCCTGCCCACCACCGCCGACCCCCAACTCGCCCAAGCTGCCGCCGAATTCCTCAAGCGGACCAGCCTGCCCCTCGAGCCCCGCATCCAATGGCCTCCTAGCGGCCTGCCTCAGCTTGGCGTCGCCGGCCGCATTCCCGCCAACCTGCGCGCCCAGCCCGGCAAGGTCCTCTCCATCTGGGGCGATGGCGGCTGGGGCGAACTCGTCGGCCGCGGCAAGTATCGCGAGGGCGAATTCGCCGATGATCTGGTAACCGCCTGCGGCGACCTAGTCCAAAAGTGGTCACCGCAAATCTCTTGGGTCACCTGCGTCCCCTCCCTGCGCCACCCGGACCTCGTCCCTTCCTTCGCCCGCCGACTCGCCGAACACCTCGGTCTTCCCTTCCACCCCATCCTCCTCCGCACCGGCCACCGGCCCGAACAAAAGACCATGGCCAACAGCAGCCAGCAGGCCCGCAACGTCGATGGCGCGCTCACAGCCCAAGGCCCCGTGCTCGCTACCCCCGTTCTCCTGATCGATGATATGGTGGATTCCAGGTGGACGTTCACCGTCGCGGCCTACCTGTTGCTCTCCTCCGGCAGCGGCCCCGTCTTCCCCCTGGCGTTAGCCTCGACGGCACAAACTGACGCATGATCCCGCGACCCTCGCCCAACACGCAAGCCATCTTTCTCCTCACCGCCCACCTGTCCCTCGGTGCTCACTCCGGCCCCACGCCCCTCACCCTTTCTGAATACAATCGCCTCGCCCGCTTCCTCCGCGATCTCGAGCGTCAACCCGCTGACTTGCTAGGCCCCGACGCGGCCGGTATCCTGGAACGCAGCCCCGAACCGGGCCGCACAGCAGAACTTCTCGCCCGCGGCGTCGAACTCGCCCAAGCGGTTGACCGCTGGTACGCCCGCGGGCTCTGGATCCTCAGCCGCGCCGACCCCCAATACCCCCGCCGCCTCAAAGCGCGCCTCAAAGAGGACGCCCCGCTCATCCTCTACGGCTGTGGCGAAGCCGCACTCCTCGAATCCGGTGGACTCGCCGTAGTCGGCTCCCGCGACGCCGACCCCGCGGGCCTCGAAGAAGCCGCCCGCGTCGGCCAACTCGCCGCCCGCGCCAGCATTACCATAGTCTCCGGAGGCGCCAAAGGCATCGACCGCGCCGCCATGTCCGGTGTTCTGAACAACGGCGGCCACTCGATCGGTGTCCTCTCCGACAGCCTCGAACGCGCCGCCCTCGCCCGTGACAACCGCCAACCCCTCATCGACGGCCAACTGCTGCTCCTCTCCCCCTACCACCCCTCCGCCCCCTTCCACGTCGGCCACGCCATGCAGCGCAACAAATTCATCTACGCCCTAGCCGACGCCTCCCTCATCATCGCCGCCGACCTCGAAACCGGAGGCACCTGGGCCGGAGCCATCGAGCAACTCAAGCGCTACCACTTCGGCCCCCTCTACGTCCGCCAAAGCGATACTCCAGGCAACACCGCCCTCATCACCCGGGGCGGTACGCCGTGGCCCACTCCCCGCGAGCCGGAAGCTTTGGTCGCCCTCTTTTCCCAGGCCGCCCTGCCGCCATTGCCCATTCAGGAAAGCCTTCCCTTCGCACCGCCCCCGGCAACCGAAGCCCCGGTACCCGCAGCCGACAGGCTCTTCGACGCCATTCGCCAGATCCTGCGTCAGGAACTCGTTCAGCCATCCACCGAGGCCGACATCGCCACATTGCTCAATGTCGCTAAACCCCAAGCTAAAGCCTGGCTCGCGCGTCTAGTGGACGAAGGCAGCCTCGAGAAGCTACCCAAACCCACCCGCTACCGCCTCGCGGACTGTTAGCAGACAGAGACCGCCTTCAGCGGTCCGCCGTTGGTTTTTTGTGGGGTGACCCCTACCGCGGCCGTGCGTCGCCTCCTTGGCGACCGCTGGTGAGGTTTTGTCGGTCGCACCAGGCATTGGGGCAAGACCCGCGTCACGTTGGACGTACAGTTCACTGCCGATCAACAAGCCTTCGTGCGCCTGGCGATTGAGACAGGTCGCGTCCGGAGCGAAAGCGAGGCCGTTCAGGAAGCTTTCTCGCTCTGGGAGAATCGTGAACGCCGACGCCTGGAAATTCTCGCCGGAATTTGATGCTGCCGAAGCCTCGTAATCGCGAGGCGAGGGCCGTTTGGTAACCACTCGCGAACAAACCACGCAGTCCGCCGAAGACATCAAGCAGCGCGGACTTGCGCGTCTGACGAGCGACCTCAAACCCTGATGCCCCTTGCCCGGCAGTCGCGGTGGTGGCGGAGGCTGAAAATGCGGTGAGGTTGCGGCCCACCGCACTTCGGGGATTGCCGAGGTCCGCGCTTGCACCCCGGCGGCGGTGCGCCGACTTGCAGGATTCCTAGTGATTCGTCCGCAGTTTGCAGGACCCGCTCACTGTCGTTCGCGGCTGATAGGCGTCAGCGAGATCTGGCCAGCGGTCGCGAGTTGGCAATCCTAAGTGCGGAGGTTCTCTACGCCAGCATCTGGGCTAGCTACCCGCACAAGAGAGAGAAGAACGGCTCGTGCTCTTCAAGGTTGGCAGCGTGCTTTGCTGGCAGGGTTTGGCTGCAATTGTTCGGCAATCCGGTGGAGGCCTGGACGACGTTCTTGGAGGGCGCTGCGGAGGGGGTCCGGCGGAATGCGGGGCGGCGGCCAGTGCGGTGTCACCGGGTGGCTTGGGCGGTGCCGGTGATGACGCTGAGGGCGGGGTCGCCGCCAGCATAGGTCGTTTGCTGGTCTTCTCCCCGGCCTTTTCGGCTGGCTCGCTCGCTCGCTCTGGCTTGCCCTTCTGGATGGGCTCCTCCCCTCGGCACTATTGGCGCCAACTGGACTTGCCAACTGGGCCGATTTTGCAAAAACACCCGTGTGAGCGGTGGCCTAATGCAGAAGAAATTTCACAAGTAATTGATTTGAGGGACTTTGCGGGAAAAGTGTACCACCCGGCGGATGCTCGTGGATGGCCCTAATTCCCCGCGCCGTTTCTCTCCGACGGACTCCGGGCGATGCCCTGACTTGCCAAGTTGGCTAGCCCCAGCGGCTCCAGAATGGCAATCGCTCGCGTCGGGGACTTGAGGCATGTCACTCTCGGCGACATTTCTACGCTTAATGGGGCATGTCACGAACATTTTATGCCTTTGTCCCGCTCTTGCTCACATCCGGCGTGCTGCTACTCGCCGCCGGCCTTCCAACGCCAGTGATTCATGGTGGCCTGGAACAGGGTTCCACTGTCGTTCGCGGCTCGCTCTCGCTTCCGCCCGCTGGGGCAGTAACTACGCTGAAGATCTTTGTGAATGGCCAGGAAACGGCGGCGGCCAAGGTGCTCCTCGAACTGGCTCGCGGTGAATTTGAAATTCACATTGGCGAGCCGCTGCGCGGTGGCGATCATGTCCAGGTGCAGCACTTCGCCACTCCGAACCTAGCGAGCGAATTTTCGCCAATCCGCCGTGTGCCGGGCACCCCCCGGGTTATGGGGAAGTTGGAAGATGGGGGCACCGAGGTTAGCGTGAAGGCGGTCTCCGGTGCCAGTGCCGTAGTGGCGGTGGTGACCGATAGCGCGGACAAAATTCGGGTGCAGACCGGCCAAGCTTCGGTCCCTGCTGATTGCTCGAAGGAGCCAGCGAAGTGCGAAGTGGCCATCAAACTTTCCGTAGCGTTGAGTGAGGGGGAACGCGTGCGCGTCCAGGAAGAGGGCGGCCCCTTGTCCGACCCGTCGAAGGTGAGGGCCAAGAGTACCGACCCATTCAAAGCGAGCCTGAGTTCTGTCGAGGCGTACTACGGCGGGCAACTGGTGAAGGTCTTCTTTGAAAAGCTACCCGAGAAAGTGGAGAAAGCGACCGTCAAGGTGGAGACCTGTCTGGAGACAAAGGAGCGCCCTTTTACCGATGAAGAGCGCAAGGCGAACTCTCTCGAAGTTGCGCTGGACCGAGGCTTGTTCTGCAAATCTGATGTCAAGGTTCACGTGACCGTCACGACGCAGACGAAGGGTGATACCGAAGGACGAGCGTCCAATTGCAAGGACCAGGACTGCAAAGTGGAATTGCTGATTCCGCGCATCACTCTCGATCCGCCCCTCAATGAAGGTGATGGTGCGGTGACTGGAAAGGCGAACGGCGGCGTCCCGAAAGTAAGAATTCAGGTCTACTCCGGATGGCAGCTCGAGCCCCTAAGCGACAGCGCAAAAGTGAACGCTCTCATAAAGAAGAGGAAGGAGCAAGCGCGAATTGCCGAGAAGAATGCGCTAGAAGCAATAGCTAAGAAAAAGGAGCAGTACAACGTGCTTCTGGCGACGTTGACCCGCCAAATTAAAGCGCTGGAGACGGAGCCATTTGAGATGGCGGAACCGCTCGTTGCGAGTTCACCGGCCGAGCGGGAAGCGGTGAGGCAATGCCGTTCCGGCGAACTCGTGCAGGAGTCGGAAGACCAAGCCATTACAGACGGAAAGTTCTCGGTCACCTTGGAGTCTCGTTTGAACGCGGGTGAGTGTGTCATCGCGGTGGCGGCGTTTGCAAAGCAAGCTCCCGTGACGGTGAATTCGCCTCTGGACTACGTGGTTACGAGCCGTGCCGAGACGGTGCGGTCGGTGATTCTGGATTGGGGTCGACTGCGAGGATACTTCACGCTCGGCGGCGCCGTAAGCAACTATCGCGACCAGTTTTCGCAGGTGGACACTTTCATTGGATTCACTTCGGATTCGCGAGTAGCGGGCGAGTTGATCGATAAGCCGAATTCGACCGGGCCATTGCAACTGCGCAGATTCCGGTGGCAGGTGAACATCTTTACCGATGCGCGTGTCTCCTTCCGGCTGGCGAATAGTACCGGGACCCCGGCGGCCAATGGGACGTCCGCGACGGTGCAGACCCCAACCGCGGTGATTACAGATCCGCGGCTAAATTACAGCGCGGACCAGCCGGGTTACTTACTCGGCGCAATTCACATTCCCATGTCCTTCAAAGGGATGGACTGGCGCCATCTTGGGGAACAGTATTCCTTTTTCTTCGCGCCGATCTTTCGTTTCGGCGGACAGACGCAGAGCACGCCTACGGTGGTATACCGGCATCTAAAAGTGAAAGATGGTTCGAGCCCCACGACATTTGACGTCTATCGCGAAGAGACCCGCGGAGGTGTCTTGCCGATGTGGGGCTACGGCGCGCGCTTCGGTATCTATAAGTATGACTTACTCGCTGGCGCCAAGCGGCAGCAGGCTGAAGCGCGGCAGCGCCAGGTGGCCAACGATCCCATCGGATATGCCGATATCACGTGGGGCAAGTCATACGCTTATCGCAGCTACGGCTATGCCTATACGGTGAACGGCCAAAAATCGACCGCCGGAAATTACCAGTTCTTGACCGACAAGAAGCTGACGGATGTCGAGATATCGAGTTCAGTGCGAAACCGTCTCAACATTGAGACTCGGCTCAAGATACCGAAGCTGCCGGCGTTGATTGGCGCGGACATGAACGTTCGCACTAATTCTGCGGATTTCGAGCCCAATCAACTCCGCTTTGTTCTGGCCTTCCGCATTGATGCGCAGAAGGCCCTGGGGCGGATATTTGGAGAC
>JAYVUQ010000324.1:0-1513 GCA_043787785.1 Bryobacteraceae bacterium | reverse complement strand
GGTCAAGAACGCGGGCCCCACGCTTACTTCCCTCGCCCCGGCCATCGTTCCCGCTGGAACCATCAACATCACGATCAACGGCTCCGGCTTCCTGAATGGTGCCGCCTCTTGGCTCAACGGCATCCAGATGACGACTACCTTTGTCTCGGGCACCCAGCTCAAGGCATCGGCCACCGTCAGCACCACCGGATCGATGCTGTTGCGCGTCATCAATCCCGCGTCGGTATTTTCGGCCCCCATCACGCTGAATATCACTACGCCCGGTACCGCCCTGAGCATCTCGCCGGCCTCGACGGCAATTCCTCAGGGACTAACTCAGAGCTTCGTGGCCACGCTAAATGGCTCGCCAGCGACCGTAACTTGGTCCGTAAATGGTGCGGTGGGCGGTAACGCCAACGTGGGTACAATTACCTCAACTGGCTTATTCACCGCCCCGGCGCTCATTCCTAACCCGCCGCTGCTCACGGTGAGTGCCGCTGGCGCCAACAGTACGCCGGCGAACGCGAGTGTCACCGTGGTAAGCAACCAACCGCCCACACTCACCGCCGCCACGCCCGCACCGGTTCCGCTGGGTGTATTTAGCCTTACCGTGAACGGCGCGGGTTTCGTAAGTGGTTCGCAAGTCAAGTTGGGTGTCGTTACTCTCTCCACCCAATATGTCTCGCCCAATTTATTGATCGCCAGCGGTCTGGCCACGCAGAACGGGCCGCAGAACTTACTTGTCGTCAATGGGCCGATCGCTTCGAGCCCCCTCCCGGTGCAGGTGGGAGTCGCCAATCCGCTGGTCACCCCGGCCGCGGCCCGGCGCTTTCTCGAGCAGGCCGCCTTTGGGCCCACTTCTTCGCTCGCCGCGCATGTGCAGCAAGTTGGCATTCCCGGCTATCTGGCCGAGCAATTCGCGATGCCTCCCGTCTCCAACTATCAAGGGTTGGCCAATCAAAGTGGGATGGGTTTCCGTTTCCTCGCCAATGCCACCATGAATCCAGATCAGCTACGTCAGAAAGTCGCATTTGCCCTTAGCCAGATCTTCGTTACTTCGCTCAATAAAGTCATTTGGACCACCACTATGGCGCCCTATCAGGAGATGTTACTCGCTGATGCCTTTACGAGTTACAAACAACTTCTTACTGACGTCACCTTGAGTCCGTCCATGGGTTACTTCCTCGACATGGCCAATAATGGCAAGGCCAACGCCGCCGGCACCATTTTGCCAAACGAAAACTATGCGCGTGAAGTTCTGCAGCTATTCTCCGTCGGTACCGTCGGCCTGAACGCCGACGGCACACCGAATGGACAAACCAACTATACCCAGCAGACGATTACTGAATTCGCCCGGGTCTTTACGGGATGGACCAACGCGCCCGCCACGGTTGGCGCGCCCGTAATCTGGGGCGCTTACATGAATCCGTCGAAGCCCCTGGTTGCCTATCCCGCCCAACACGACACCGGACCCAAAACCCTGCTGAACGGTTTAATCCTCCCGGCTGGCCAATCGGCGCAGAAGGACCTGGCC
>JAYVUQ010000323.1:0-2069 GCA_043787785.1 Bryobacteraceae bacterium | reverse complement strand
GGCTGCACGCTGTCGAAGATGTGGGCCGCAATGCCACGCTCGGCGAGTTGTTCGACAAAGGGCTGGATGACGCCGGTCCGCACCAGAAAAGCATCGGTGACGATCAGCGCGGTGCGCCAACCCAGATTGGCCACACACTCCGGCAACAATGCCCGGCAGCCGGCGCCGGTATGGATCGCTCGCGGGGCGTGAAATACGTAATTCATCTTGCAGTCTCCCAGCGGCGGAGCACCCGGAATGGCGCGCGCCGCGATACACCAGCTTACCCGCCAATCGGGCTCCTGCGGCGGGCGCTCACCGCTGTCATCGGCCCGGCAACGAAACAAGCTAGACTAGCGTAATCATGAAAATCCTCAGGGTCCTCCTCCTTGCACTATGCACCCTCACCTTTGCCGCCGCGCAATCGACGCTAGGCGTGATCCTCGGCACCGTCAACGATCCCTCCGGTGCGGCCGTGGCGGGTGCCACCGTACGCATTGTGAACTTGGGCGAGAACGCAAAACGGGAAACGACAGCCAATGGCGACGGCACTTACGAGTTTCAGAACGTGAAAGCCGGCAGCTACTCGGTGCAGGTGACCAAGGCTGGTTTTCGCGCCTTCATCATTCGCGAAGTAACCCTGGTTTCCCGGCAAGCGCTGCGCGTTGACGCGCGGCTCGAAATTGGCGATGTCTCGCAGCAGGTGGAGGTAAGCGCCCAGGGCGGCGTCATCGCCACGGATTCGCCCGCCGTCTCTTCCAACCTCACTCCTGAGAAAGTCGCCTCGCTGCCCGCGAACTTCCGCGCCAGCACCAACACTACGCCCTATAGCCTCTTGCAGACGCTGCCCGGCGCGCAGGCCGACAACGGTGGCGCCTTGGCCATTCAAGGCGGGTTGCCGGCCCAGTCTGAGTCCAGCTCCGATGGCATTTCGATCACCGGCCTCACTGGCAATAGCCCCAATCGCAACTTGTTCCCATCGATTGAGTCGATTGGCGAAATTCGGGTGCAAGGCGTCGGCAACGCCGCCGAATTCGGCCAGCCCGGTGACATTTCGATCAACTCGAAAGGCGGCACGAACGATTATCATGGCGCGCTTTTCTGGTATCACCAGAACCGGGCGCTCGATGCCCTTTCCTTCGGCCAAACGATTCTGCCTTCCAAGGTGAGCAACAACTTTGGCGGCACCCTGGGCGGGCCCGTGCGAATTCCGAAACTTTACAACGGCAAGGACAAAACTTTCTTCCAATTCACGTGGGAGAGCCTGCGGTATCCCCGGCAGGCCACCATCCAAAACACCGTTCCTTCCGCGCGCCTCCGCGCGGGCGACTTTACCCAGGAGCCAGGGGTCACCGTGCGCGACCCCGCCACGGGCCAGCCCTTTCCCGGCAACCAAATTCCCGCTAGCCGCATCAACGCTGTGGCCCGCGCCGTGATCCCCTTCTATCCGCAGATCAATATCGGCTCGGGCGTCAGCCGCACCGCCAATAACTTCGTCGATAACCGCCCAGCCAACATCGAATCGAATCAATTCGACCTCCGGATTGACCAAACCTTCGGCGCCAACCACAGCGTCTTTGGCCGTTATACGTGGAAGAAAAATCCCACGCTTAGCCCGAACAGCTTAACCTTGCCTTCAGATACTAACAGCGCCAATCACCAACAATTCGTCGGTCACCACACCTGGACCATCCGGCCCAACCTGCTGAACGAAGCATCGGGTGGCTATACTAATGCCGAAAGCCGTACCGAGTTTCCCTTCGATGGGCGGGCTTTCACCAACGGCCTCAACCTGAAGGACATTCAGCGCGACATATTCTTCAACGGCCTGCCGAACTTTTCTATCGACCAGTATCAGGGCTTCAACAAGGGACGCCCCGGCTTTAGCATTTCGCGCGCCATCCAGTTCTTCGACAATCTTATCTGGACGCGTGGCAAGCACACGTTTAAGTTCGGCACCGATATCCGCAACCTGCAAGCCAAAAGCGCGCTCGGCTTCACCACCGGCAACAACTACGGCGACTTCTCCTTCAACGGCACCTTTAGCGGCAATTCCTGGGGCGACTTCCTCCTGGGCGCGCCAGCCTCCA
>JAYVUQ010000322.1:0-9221 GCA_043787785.1 Bryobacteraceae bacterium | reverse complement strand
TTAGTCAAAGTCCCAATTGCCGCACCGGCCAATAGTGTCGTTTCTAACTTCGAGTCCACCCGGGCATTTGTCGCCTCGCCCAATGGGGCCGTCGTCACGGCGATTGACCTTACCACAAACAACGTCGTCGGCACCGTCTCGGTGCCCAGCGAAATCACGCTGGTCAGCGGCCTCGGCATTGCTCCCAACGGGCTCGTCTACGTCAGCGCCGTCAATCGGCTGTTCGAAATTGACCCCCGCACCGTTCAGCTCACCCCCTCCGCCGCGATCGTTATGACCGGTTCTCCCAGCCGTCCTCAGTTCACGCCCGACGGTACTAGAGCGCTCATGAGCAACTTCACGCCCATCAGCGGCGGATCCGTCCTGATCCTCGCCGACCTCACCAACCGAACCACCCAATTTACGACCCTCAGCGGATTGACGATTGATCGCTTTCGCATCGTCTCCAACAGTCTGGCATTCGGCTACGCCCCCGGCAGTCAAGCCCTGTATTCCATCAACCTCAGTCCCCTGTCGGCCACCCAAGTCACTACCGTCGGCCTGCCGCCCACCCTCAATTTCCGCGGATTAGGCAGCACCAACGAAGCGCCGCAAAATCGCTTCCTGTTTGTGTCCAATGGAAACACCGTGTATAAGGTGGATATCGCCACGAATACAGTAGCTGGCACCCAAGCCCTCACCACTGCCTCAGGTCTTCCGGTCTATCCGGCGCAGCCGTCCGGTGCCGCCCTCGCTAATCTCTTCGCGATCAACCAACAGCAATTCGTCGCCTCCGGCGGAACCACCCTGCCCCTCGTCATCCGCGCTCTCGACGCAACTGGCCTTCCCATCGCGGGTGCCTCCGTCACCTACGCGACGACCGCCAATGGTGTCACCATCGCCAACCCAACGGTAATCACCAACAGCGAAGGCTACGCTCAAACCTCGGCTGTCATGCCGTCTTTCCAAACCAGCCTCACCATCGTAGCCACGGTGGGTTTGGGCAACACCCAGGTTTTCACTATCAACGTCGGCTTCTCCAACGGCGGCGGCGGCGGCGGCGCGGGTGGTTCGGGGAAGATCTCCATCTTCAGTGGCAACGGACAAATCATCTATTCGAACTCACCCACGCCCGTCCCCATGCGCGTCAGAGTGGCTGACGCAAATGGCAATGGGATACCGACCGCCAACGTCAGTTGGTCTCTCCTCAGCGGCGGCGGACAACTCGGGAACGCCGACACGCTCACCGATGTTGACGGCATCGCCAGCAACCAATCCTATGCCGGTCCTTTGGTATTCGGAAACTTTGCCTCCTTTGTCCGCAACTCGCTCAGCGCGGTCACCAGTTTGGGCTCTGTCACTTTCTCGCACATCACCATCCCACGCCTTATTGATGGCACCAGCACTCCCGTGCCCGCGCCTGCACCCTCCATCGCCCGGTTGATTCCGCAAAATACGATCGAGATCATTGGCGCGATCGGTTCCACCCTCAAGAAAGCTTTCCAATTTCGGATTTCCTCCCAAACCGGCTTGTCACTACTACAAGGCATTGCCGGCATCGGCGTAGAAGCCAAAGCCATTCCGGTCAGCGGATCGCTGGATACTGTCTCTTCCCAGACGGCCCGCTGCGACAATATCCCCCTCAGCGGTGAAGACGGAATTGTCACTTGCGATCTGGTCCTGGGAGGCAAGGTCGGCAGTTCAGTCGTCGAAGTCTCCGTAGGCGGGTTCCGCGCTTTCCAATTTCCGCTCACCGTTACCCAAGGCCCGCCCAAGGTAATCACGATTGTTCGCGGCAATAATCAATCCGGGCGCTCGGGTGAACCTCTGAAGGACGCCCTTCTGGCCCGCATTGACGACGGCTTTGGCAGCTCACTCAACGGCATCTCCGTCACTTGGACGATCCAGTCGGGCAGCGCCAGCCTGTTTCAGACCGTCTCCACCTCGGGTGTCGGTATCATTCCAGATCCCAACAACGTAAATGGTTCTAACATCTCCAGCCCCGGCCTGGTTTCCACCAACCTCCGTCTTGGCAACTCACCGGGCGATGTCCGCGTCCGTGCATCGGTTACGCCCACCATCTTCGCCGACTTCACGGTTAGCAATACTTTAGCCCTGTCGATCCTGGCGAAAGCGTCCGGCGACACTCAATCCGCCGCAGTCGGCACTCCTTTTAGTCTGCCCCTGGTAGTGGAAGTGAAGGATACCAACGGCTCAGCCGCTGCCAATACGCCTGTCGTCTTTACCTCGAACGGCGGGGTGAATGTCTCGAGCACCGTGGTTAACACCGACTCCGCCGGACGGGCCAGCGTGAAAGCAACTGCGGGAAGTACAGTGGGTAGCTACACTGTAACCGCCACCAGCGGCACTTTGACCGCTACTTTCGCCCTCAACGTCACCCCGCTTGGCCCCACCATTACCTCAATCGTCAACGGGGCCAGCTTTGCGACGGGGCTCTCGCCTTGCGCCATCGCCCAGATTACTGGCACCAACTTTGCCACCGGTATCGCTGGTACGCTCTCTGGCCAGTCGCTGGTCGGCCCGCTGCAAACGACGCTGAACGGAATCAGTGTCCAAATCGGAGGAGTGACGGCTCCGCTGTTCAGCGTCACCAATTCCGGTGGCCGCGAATCCCTTTCCTTCCAAGTGCCCTGCGAACAAGGGCCCGGCCCGGTCACGCTCACGCTACGTTCCGGCACCACCTCGGTCACGCAGACGGTCACCATTGCGCCTTATGCCCCCGGCATATTCCAGACGCTCGACGGCAGCGGCCGGCCCACGGCGGTCGCCGTCAAGGCTAATGGTACCTATGTCTCGGCCACTAACCCGGCCGAGCTGAACGAAGACATCCGCGTCTTCGTAACCGGCCTCGGCCAAGCCTCTCCCTTCATCTCCACCAATACTCCGGGCACGGGCAATCAGCGCGTGAACGGCTCAGTGATTGTTGGCCTGAATAACGAAGGTATCTCGGCCCGCTTCGAAGATACGATTTATGCGCCCACGCTTATTGGCGTCTATATCGTCACTTTCCGCATGCCCGCCAGCACCACCACCGGCCTCAATCGTCCCTTCGTGATCGCGGTACAGGCACCGGATGGCAGCTTCACTTATAGTCAATCGGCCGTTCTCGACGTTCGGTAATTCCCGCAGTTCGCACGCAGGAGAGAAGTCGGCGGGAAACCGCCGGCTTCTCTATTTCACATGGCAGAGCGCGCAGTGATCGACGGCTTTGAATTCCATCGCAACCGGCTGCGAACGGGCCAGCGCCCCGACGCTGGCCCGTAAAGGTACCAGCCGCTCTATCCGTCCGTCGCAAGCCTCGCCCGCAGCGCGCAACCCCACCGGCCCTCGCGCCGCAGCCGGCAGAAATAGTAAAAGCAGCCCCGTTACAACTAATGCGCTAGCCAAGTTGGGAAACCAACCCGGCAGTATCGGCTCCTCCGGCGAAAACGCCGCCCTTAGCCACCGCAGGCGCGCCACCTCACTGGGTGCCACCCGTTGCGATCCCCGCAACACCTCTTCATACTTCATCGCGATACGCTCCTAACTCATCCTTCAACTTGTGATGGGCACGCGAAAGGCGCGACGCTACCGTACCCATCGAACAGCCCAACGCGCTGGCCACTTCTTCGTAAGAGAGGTCTTCCAGATAGCGCAGCAGCACCACGGCGCGCAGCTTCGGATCTAA
The DNA here is from genome assembly GCA_043787785.1 of Bryobacteraceae bacterium. Taxonomy (GTDB): domain Bacteria; phylum Acidobacteriota; class Terriglobia; order Bryobacterales; family Bryobacteraceae; genus JALHNI01. Next base: position 5,554 of record JAYVUQ010000322.1, on the reverse strand, counting down.
CCGGCCCACGGCTGCCAACACCGCTTCTTCCCGCTCCCGCTGGCCACGCTCCTGCTCTGGCCCCGGCCGCGCAGACCGCCATCGCGCCAAACCCTCCACCGGCAGATACACCAACCGCTTCAGCCGACGCCGCTCGTCGATCCACTCGTTCACCACGATCCGGTAGAGCCAAGAAGTGAAGCTCGCTTCGGCGCGAAACGAAGCCACTTCGCGCACCATCTTCACCAGCACCCGCTGGGTAATGTCCTCCGCCGCCGTCTGGCTGCCACTGGCGCGCACGGCGAAGTTGTACACACGTCCCTGCACCCGCTCCACTAGCGTTTCCAACGCCGCGCGCTCCCCCCGCTGGCAGCCTTCCAAGAGCACGGCGTCCACTCTACCCGAATCCGTAGTGTCTTCCGTCCAGCGGGAACTCACGAGATATTCACTATGACGCACGACATCTTAATTCTCTTCCAACCGCGTACGCGATATTCTCTAGTCATGCTCTCCCGGCGTATTTTGCTAGCCCTTCCCTTCGCGCCCCTCGCCCTGCGTGCCAGCGACTCCTTCTACCTGCGTTCACACGACCACGTAGTCTTCTACGGCGACAGCATTACCGACCAGCGCCTTTACACTACCTTTGTCGAGACCTTTGTCGTTACCCGTTTTCCCAGAATGCCGGTACAGTTCACCCATGCCGGGTGGGGTGGCGACCGGGTCACCGGGGGCGGTGGCGGCAACCTGGAAACTCGCTTACAGCGCGACGTGTTCGACCAGAAACCTACCGTCCTCACCACCATGCTCGGGATGAACGATGGCCGCTACCGTGCGTACGATCCCGCTATCTTCGACGAGTTCGCCCAAGGTTACGCGCGGCTTGTCGCCTTGGTGCAGGCCCGTCAACCTGCTTGCCGTATCACCCTGATTCGCCCTTCCACCTACGATGACGTCACCCGCCCGCCGCTTTTCGAAGGGGGCTACAACCAAGTGCTCGTGAAATACGGCGACTACCTGGCCCAACTCGGCAAGGATCGCCACTGTGACGTCGCCGACCTGAACACCCTGCTAGTGAGGACGCTCGAAGCAGCCCAGGCTCAAAATCCCACTCTGGCCCAGCAAATACTGCCGGACCGTGTCCATCCCCAGCCCAGCGGCCATGTCGTCATGGCCCAAGCGCTGCTCGACGCCTGGCGCGCGCCGTCACTGGTCTCTAACACGGTTCTCGACACCAACCCGCGCAACGTCATTGTCACCGAGAATACCAACGTCACTGATCTAGCCGTCGAAGAATCGATCAGTTGGAACCAACTCGACTGGGCTCTCCCGATGCCGCTCAACCTCCGTGATCCAGCCACCGCCATGGCGCAAAAGCTCAGCGGCTTCACCCCTCGTCTCAATCGCCACTTACTCACCGTCCACGGCCTTGCGGCAAGCCAATGGCAGCTTTCAATCGACCAGCAGCCGATCGCCCGGTTCAACTCTGCTCAGTTACAGGAGGGCATCAACCTCGCCGAGCATGACACGCCCATGATGCGCCAGGCGCGCCGCGTCCACGACCTGACTCTGAAGCGCACCCGCATCAAGAATGCCCGCTGGCGCGAAGTGCAGGTGCCACTCGAATCCGAAGGCCTCGACACCCGCCTGGCGACTCTGAATCAGTTGGAGTCGATGGCCATTGAACTGGAACGCAACCAGCGACTCGCCGCCCAACCCGAAGAACATGTCTTTAAGCTAACGAAGGTAAGTTGATATGATGTCGAACGTGACCCGCCGACAAGCCTCCGCCGCTCTCCTCGCTCAACTCGCCGCTACTACCGGCCTCCCCGCGCAAACGCCTGCGCCGCCCAAACGCAAGAAAGTGCTCTGTATTGGCCAAACCAAAGGCTTCCAGCACGACGCCACCTCCGAAGGCATGGCCCACATCCTGCGCCTGGGGCACGACACCGGCTATTGGGATGCCTACATCAAGACGGATACCCAGCTCATCACCAAGAAGAAGCTCACCGGCAACGCGAAGAACCTTGATTACTTCGACGCCGTCTTCTTCATGACCACCGGCGAGCTTGACCTTGACGACGAACAGAAAGCCGCACTTATCTCTTTCGTCAAGGAAGACGGCAAAGGCTTCGTCGGCGCGCACTGCGCCATTGACACCAATTACAAGTGGGCCGAGTACGGCGAAATGGTGGGCGGCTATTTCGACAGCCATCCTTGGAATACCTTTGAGGCACCCGTTATCGTCGAGGACCGCGGTCACCCCACCATGCGCCATTTCCCGGCCAGCTTCACGACGCTGGACGAGATCTACCAGGTGAAGGAGTTCTCGCGCGAACGCGTGCGCGTGCTGGCGCGCTTGGACGAGGCCAAGATCGACTTGAAGGCCCGCAACGTCCACCGCACCGATGGCGACTTCGCCGTGGCCTGGGTCCGCAACTACGGTAAGGGCCGCGTATTTTATTCAACCTTCGGCCACCACAGCCCGGCCTGGGATCGTCCCGACATGCAGAAAATGTACCTGGAGGCGGTGAAGTGGGTGCTCAAGATGACCGACGGCGACGCCACGCCGCGCGCGCGCGGCTAACCACTTCAGTCTCATCTCGCTTTGGCCCAACCTAAACCGGTGGGGACTTCACCAAGGCCGCCGCCGCCGCGGACGACACCATCGACTCGACTCCACCGCTGATGTAATAATCCATGGCCTGCGGTTGCATGGGGGTGACGATCTGCTGCGCGTGCAGCGCCTCGGCTTCCGTTGGGCAGTGTACCGCCACAAAACCGGAACCCTCCTTTGCGCGTTGCTCATCCCGCAACGCGTTGGCCCCTTCGGTGTCGGTCAACCGCGAGAGCGCCGACATGAGCATGCCGGTAGCCGTTGAGCGCAAGGCCTCCAGGAACTCCAACAACTCGCGGGCCGAGATGAAGCGCACCCGGCTATCCGCAAACCCATCTTGCAACAACGCCTGTGCGGCATCCTGCGCCACGGCATAGGAGCGAAACGAAATGATCGCGTACTCCCGAGGGTAAAAGACACCTAGAGAAGTCGACGATTCCTTAAAGAACTCTCTCAACTCTTGCATAACGGTCATCTCCTGAGGCAAAATCTGCCATCCAAAGGGCTCAATGGCCTATCGGCGTTGAGTGAAGAGCAATTGGAGGACCAGTTTCACGCTACTGAAGCACTCGCAACGCCATCGGCCCTTCCGACTCCACGGTATTAAGCGGTTTTGGCCACGCCTGTCCAATCGCGACCGAGGCCTTGAAGATGGCTCCCACCGGAATGAAGCCCGCCAGTTTGTGCGCGGCCACCGCAGATAAGGCCATCGAGGCAATGCAGCCGCATTGCGAGCAATCCGGCGTGCCGCCATACTGGCACGGCGTCACCTTGGTTTTCAGGTCCGCCGACAACGTCTGCGTCGTAAGCGAGAAAACACATTCCGCCGGATTGCGGGGCGGGGAAGCGAACTGCTTCAACATCCCCACCGGCATGTCGAGCTTGGGGAATCGCGCACGCAATTCTATCAAGTCGCGAATGGCTTCGGCGCGCTCAGCGGGCGTGAGGATTTCGGGCATCCGGTCACCCACCTGCGGCGTGAAGAAGCTAAACCAGACTTTGCAGATTTCTGGACGCGGCGTCCAGAACTCGAGAAACTCGCGCAAATAGCCAGGCCGCTTCATCATCTGTCCGGTGATAGTGCTGTGAATCGTGATCTTTTGGCCCGCGATATTCTTGAGGATGCGGTCATAGGTGGCGGGCGCGCGGCGGACGTCGTGGTCGGGCCGCAGGCCGTCGATCGAGACGACTACATTCAAATGCGGCAACGTCGCCCAGTCGGGCGGCATGGTGCGGAAGGCGCTCGTGACGATCTGCACATGGGTGCCTTTGGCGATCAACAGCGGCACCATGGCCTCCACTTCCCGATAACGCACCAACGGATCGCCGCCTACCAAGGAAAGATGGAGTGGCTTCAGCCGGTCTACCACTTCCAGTACGCCGTCGATGAGTTCCTGGCCCTTGCGGTCGCTCAGGCTGCGCAAGGTGACGCCCTCGCCACCCAAATGGGCGTCGTCATAGGCGTAACATCCCGGGCAGCGTAAGGGGCACTCCTTGGTGAGTTCGATCGATAGCGATGGCGGCGCACCCCTGAGGATCTTGCCCCAGGCTCTCACTACTTCAGAGGTTTTCAAATCCTCATCCTTTCCGGCACTTACTAAATACAACGTTCCTAATCGAGATACGAAGGAGCGGAAGAGATGGATCTAAGAATTAACGTCCCTCAAGTACGTTGGATGACGGTGAGTAGAAGGTGAGTGCATTCTTTCCGTTATCCGCAGACAACTCTACTAGCCTGGACGGCACCTGGAAAAATTCGCGTAACATGTGATAACTAGACAGGTCAAGGTGAAGGGCAAAAACTTAACTTCTGCCCACCGCGCTGGCATCGGCGCGGGTAAGGATCTTCCGCATGCCCGCGGCGATTACTTCCTGCGCCCGCAACCCATCCCGGTGAGTGATCGGGAACGGCTGGCTCTGGCGGCAGCACTCGACGAACGCAGCGACCTCGGCCTTGTAAGATCGTCCGAAGCGCGCCACAAATTCGGCTTGTCCCTGGACGTCGGGCAATACAGAAAATACCCGTTGCATCATCGGCTCGGCGGTGAAGCGCGGCCCGTAAGTCTCCACGATCACTTCGTGCGGACGCTGCGCGAACCGGCCCATGCGGATATGCCCTTTCCCGCCAAAAATCGCGCTCTCCACGCGATAGCCAGAGACGTGATTCCGAGTTACTTGCACTTGCGCCGTTAGCTCGCCAACGGTCTGCTTCGGGAACCACATAAACAACACCGCGTCGTCAAAGTCTTCGGTGCAAGTCGTCAACCGATGGCTGTAAGTCCGGCTGCCGACGGCTAGCGCGGCTTCCGGCAACTGTCCCGTTAGCCACAGGATCTCGTCCACATTGTGGATCGACATGTCGGAGAGAATGCCGTTGCTCTGGTAGCCATCGGGCGCGGGGCCCGAATCTTCAAGCGCGGAGTAGATCTTGAACACCGGGCCAATCGCTCCGCTCTGCATCAGTTCGCGGGCGAACTGCAACGCCTCATCGTAACGGCGTTGAAAGGCCAGCATCAAGGCTTGGGGATGGTGCGCATCGAGCTCGGCGGCAAATGCGCGATCGCCTTGCAGGTTGCCGGTGAGCGGCTTTTCCACCAGCACCCTATGCCCGGCCGCGATCAGCCGCGTGGCGTGCTCCCGGTGCTTTTCCGTTGGCGTGACGACCACCGTGGCCTGACACACCTGGGCGTCGGCCAATTCGTCCACCGAGGCGAACATGGGCACGTTCAGGCCATAGGTGTCGGCGAATCGCTGGCGACGCTCGGCGCTCGCATCGGCCACGGCAGCTAGGGCGCAGGCCCCTGTTTCTTTGGCGAGTTCCACGACATGTTGGGCATGAATCCAGCCCATGCGGCCGAGTCCGGCGACGGCGATTTTCAGGGGTTCAGACATCTTTTTCTATGGTAGCGCCCCGGTTTTGTAAAGAGAGGGTAAATTTCGGGGCCGCGATGGGCAGTCCAG
>JAYVUQ010000321.1:0-6043 GCA_043787785.1 Bryobacteraceae bacterium | reverse complement strand
CGCGCCTCCATGAGCACCCCGTAATCGCGGGCCGCTTTCCGCGTCGCGAAATCGCTAGCGAAAGTGAAATCGGGATGAATGACATTATCGGCCCAATATTTGAGGCTCGGCGTGTTATCCGTCGAAGCGCCAATTACCTCATAGCCCAACTCTTTGAATTTTGCGATACCAGCCTGGTACGCGGTCATTTCCTTTGTTCAACCACCGGTAAAGGCGGCCGGGAAAAAGGCGAGTACGACGCCTTTCTGACCCTTAAACTCCTTCAGGGAAACCGGCTTACCCGCGATGGTAGCCAGCGTAAAGTCCGGCGCAATATCGCCAACCTTGAGATGCGTCTTCGGGGGAGCCGCCGGTTGCGCTTGCGCGAAACCCGCGAATACTCCGCCCGAGAGCGCCAGAGCAGTTCTTCGATGCATACAGCCTCCACTAGCGAGGCTATCATCAAGCGTGGGTTCAAATCCACCGCGACCGCTTGGGTTCAACATGCCGCACTGCAAGCCCGTCGCGTCAGCGGCGGCTTCCATCCCCCTCTCTCAGCGTATCAGTGGCTTCTTATCGGCCTTTACGCAACGGACTCGACAAGCGAGACGGCAACCACCACACGCTCACCGCACCAGCCTAGTCGTAGTGGCCTCGCATTTGATGCAACCGCACCGCCAGCAAATCGGTAAACGCTTGCAAGCCATTCAGCATCGTCACCTTCGTGCCCTCCGCATTCGCCCACCGCACCGGCACTTCCACCACCGTGTAGCCCAATAACTTCGCCACAAACAGCGCTTCCACATCGAAGCCAAAGCCCGGAATCCGCACCCGGGAGAACACCGCGTGCGCCGTTTCCCGCCGAAAGAGCTTAAAGCCGCACTGCGTATCGGCATAGGGCAGGCCCGTCACCAAGCGCATCACGAGGTTAAAGAAACGTCCCGAGTACTCGCGAAACGCCGACTGATGCACGCTCACCAGCTTGCGGTTCAGCGCCCTTGACCCGATCGCCCCGTCGCACTTCTGCTCCATCACCGCCGCCAGTAACTGATCCACCTCTTCAATCGGCGCCGACAAATCCGCGTCCGAAAACAAAATCCAATCGCCCTCCGCGGCCAGCATCCCGTTCCTTACCGCGTAGCCTTTGCCCCGATTCCCCGGGTTCCGCACCACGCGAAAAGCCGGGTACATCCGCCCAAAGTCTTCCACCAGCGCCACTGTGTTGTCGCGCGACCCATCATCGACAATCAACACCTCCACTTCCCCCAACTGGGTGCATTCGAGATAGGAAACCAGCCGCGCCAGCGTCGCCGGCAGCCGGTTCTCCTCGTTGTAAGCGGGAATCACGATCGAAAGGAGGGCCAACTCGACATTATACTGCGCCGACCTTTATCATGAAGATTACCCCCGCTAAGGAGCCTCATTTGTCCCTCGAACAAGATCTACTCGCGCAACGCCTTGACCGCGTACGGGAGATCGAGAAGTTAGGATTCGCGCCTTACGGCCACCGCTTCGACGTCTCGCACCAGTTGCCCGAAATCACGGCCCGCGCAGAAGAGTTTACCGCCGAAGCTCTCGAAAGCTCGCCGGTCAACGTCAAGGTTTGCGGCCGCTTGCAAACCATTCGCCGCATGGGTAAGGCCGGCTTCGCCAATCTCGAACAAGGCGGTGCCAAGCTCCAGATCTACATCAAGAAGGACGACGTCACCGAAGCGGAATACGAGCTCTACAAAGGCCTCGACCTCGGCGACATCATCGGCTGCGAGGGCTTCCTCTTCCGCACCCGCACCGGCGAGCTTAGCGTTCATGTCAAGACGCTCACCTTCCTCTCCAAAACCCTCCTGGCCATGCCCGAAAAGTTCCACGGCCTCGAAGACATGGAAACGCGCTACCGCCAGCGCTACCTCGACCTGCTCTCCAATCCCGAAGTCCGCGAGACTTTCATCAAGCGCGCCAAGATCGTCTCTTCCCTGCGCCGCCAGTTGGACGCCAAGGGCTTTGTCGAAGTGGAAACGCCCATGCTGCAATCGCAGTACGGCGGCGCCGCCGCCCGGCCTTTCGTCACCCATCACAACACCCTCGATATTGATCTCTACCTGCGCATCGCCCCCGAACTCAACTTGAAGCGCCTCCTCGTCGGCGGGCTCGACCGCGTCTACGAAATCAACCGCAATTTTCGCAACGAAGGCATCTCCACCCGCCACAACCCCGAGTTCACCATGCTCGAGTTCTACCAGGCCTACACCGACTACCTGGGCCTCATGGACCTCACTTGCGAACTCCTCAAGCAAACCGCCCTCGACGTCAACGGCAGTACCCTGGCCGAGTGGGACGGCCACCAGATTGACCTCGGTAACATTCGCCGCTTTACCATGCGCGAAGCCGTCATCGAGTTCTGGCCCGACGACGCCACCAAACCCTCGATGGACAATGTGAAGGATCCCGCCTGGCTGGCCCAGCACGGCCACAAATCAACCGCCGGCGAGAACCTCGTCGAAATCTTCGAGCGTGTCGCTGAGCATCACCTCATCCAGCCCACCATCATCTATGACTTCCCCGTCGAGGTCTCGCCCCTCGCCATGCGTAAGCCCAGCGAGCCCGCTCTCACCACCGTTTCGAGGTCTACGCCGGCGGCATGGAAATCGGCAACGCCTTCACCGAACTGAACGACCCCCAAGAGCAACGCCGCCGCTTCGACATGCAACTCGGCATGCGCGAACGCGGCAACGACGAAGCCCACCAAATGGACGAAGACTACGTCCGCGCCTTAAGCTACGGCATGCCCCCCGCCGGCGGCGAAGGCATAGGCATCGACCGCTTGGCCATGATCCTCACCGGCCAAAAGTCCATCCGCGACGTCATCCTCTTCCCCCTCCTCCGCCCCGAAGGCCCCATCGGCCTAGCCCACCACTTGCGAACCCTCGACCAATGACGGCCCACCCACACCACCACACCGGCCAACACCACCGCCGCCACCATTGCCGCCACCATTGCCGCCACCATTGCCGCCACCTAGCCCACCGCGTCAACAGTAGGGCACCTTCCCACCTTCGCATATACCCCCATGTTTGAGCTCTTCGTCGCCGGCCGCTACCTGCGCGCCAAGCGCAAACAGGCCGTCATCTCAGTCATCACCGTCATTTCCGTGCTCGGTGTCGCCGCCGGCGTCATGGCCCTCATCATCGCCCTCGCCGTCAACAACGGCTTCCGCGGCACCTTCCAGCGCTCCCTGCTCGGTGCCACCGCCCACATCAACGTGCTCGAAAAACAAGTGGACCAAGGCATCCCCGATTGGCGCTCCCTCATCGCCAAAATCCAAAAGGTCCCCCGGGTCACCGGTGCCGCAGCGACGCTTTACGGCAGCGTCTTCCTCTCCGGCCCCCTGCAGCCCTCCGGCTGCGTCCTAAAGGGTATTGACCCGCAAGCCCCCACCCAGCGGGCCGACGTCCTGAAGTTCCTCAAACAAGGCTCCCTCGACGACCTCGATGGCGAAATCCCCGGCATCATTCTCGGCTCGAAGCTCGCGCAAGAGGTGGGCATGCGGCTCCACAGCCAAATCCAAGTCATCAGCCCTCAAGGCGAAATGACCCCCTTCGGCCCCCGCCCCGCCTACTTCCGCTTCCGGGTCGCCGGCATCTTCGAATCCGGCTTCTACGACCTCGACAAAACCTGGGCCTTCACCTCCCTCAAACAAGCCCAGCGCATTATGTCCCTGGGCGACATCGTCAACTCTATCGAGATCAAAGTCAGCGATCTTGACGCCGCCCCCGAAATCGCCCTCGCCGTCGAGCGCCTCACCGGCCCCAAACTCGCCGCCCTCCCCTGGACCGAGCAAAATCGCCAAATCCTCGGCGCCATGCGTCTCGAACGCACCGTCGCCATCCTCACCATCGGCCTCATCCAGATGGTCGCCGCCCTCAATATCCTCATCTCGCTCATCATGATGGTGATGGAAAAGCAGCGCGACATCGCCATCCTCATGTCCATGGGCACGCGCCGTGAACAGATCCGCCGCATCTTTCTCTACCAAGGCCTGCTCATCGGCCTCATCGGCTCCGCCATGGGTCTGGTGCTCGGCTACGGGCTTTGTTTTTTGGGCGACCACTACCGCTGGATCAGCCTCGATGAATCGGTCTACTCCGTCGCCTACGTCCCCTTTGAAGCCCGCTGGATCGACGGCCTATGGGTCGCCGGACTCGCCATCGCCGTCAGTGTTCTCGCCACTCTCTACCCCGCCAGCACCGCCACCAAGGTCGCTCCCGCGGAAGCGCTGCGGTACGAGTAGATTAGTCCGGGAAGATGGCGCTGAGGGGAACTGCGAGATCGCCGGCGGCGTTGCGGAGGACTTTCACCTCGTGCGATCCTTCAGGCGTGTGGATCCAGGCGCGCTGGGTATCGGGATTGATCACCCAGACGCAGGGGATGCCAAAGGCAAAGTAGTCGTCGATACGGTCCTGGATGCTGGACGCGCGATCATCGGGCGAAAGCACTTCGACGGCGACTTCGGGCGGCGACGTAATGATGTGACCAGCCGGCTTGGTCCCGCGGACAATCGTCACGTCGGGGATACGGAAGCGCTCGGCTTTCACCTGGACGCGAACTTCAACCACACACCAGAAGTCTTGCGCCTGCGTACGCAAGTAAACCAAGAGGGCAGACTGGGTTTCACTGTGACCAATCTCTCCCACATTGCGCTCCCCAAGCACTCCCTCGACATAGTCGCAGTCCGGGTGATAGGTCTTGCCCAGATATTCGGACAGCGGAACCAAGACTGCAGTCGCCATAACGCAATTATACCAGCGCCCTCTTATACTTCCTCCGATACTCATCCCGCGCAATCTTCACCCAGGCCCCCCGCCGGATCCGCCCCGGATACTCCCCCAACTGCGCCTGCATCGCATCGATCTCCGCGTCTCCCCAGCGCCCGATCTGGTCGAAGCGGAAGACGCCCAAGCCGTTCAGCCGCCGCTCCAGCACGGGACCAATGCCGTAGATCTCTTTGAGGTCGTCGGCTTCCGGCGGGGGCGACAGCTGGGCTTCGAGTTCGCGGACACGCTGGCGCAAGGCGAGGATCTCGCGCTCCTGCTCTTCGAACAGAGTGCCCAAGTCCCCCATCAGCTTCGCCCTCGCTTCACCCATCTCCGTCCAAAGATGACATATTCTCGCGCCCCGATTCAATCCGTCGCGCTATCATGCTACGGATGGCGTTCGCGGACTACCGCACTATTGAACGGAACCTGCGAACGGCGATGAGCTGTTTTGCCCGCTCCAAACCGACCGGCGAAACGACCGAGTTGCCAGGGCTGCAACTGGTCTACTCCGGTATCGCCCACGCGGTATTCAACGCGGCCATGCTCACCGAACCGGTGCTCGCCTTGAGCGACCTCCGCCGTCGGCTTGATCGCGCGCAGGACTTCTACCGCCGGCGCGACCAAGGCTGGTCCCTCTGGCTGTGCGAAGAATGGATTGAGCCTTCGCTGCGCGCCGCCGCCTCGAACCTCATTCAAGACTGCAACCTGCACTTTTCGTCGAATCCGCCCGGTATGTTCGCCGAACAGCTACGCCCACCCCAGCGCAGCCTGCCCGCGCTCGACATCCAAACGATTCTGGGCACCACCTCGCGTTTGGACTTCTGCCATGTGATGGCGGTGGCCTTCGAAGGGCCGTTCGCCGTGCTGATGGAGGCCTATCAGGAGGAGCGCTTCTGGAGTGGCGACTTTGCCGGCTGGATCGGCTATCGCGAAGGCCAACCCATCGCCACCGCCTGTGCTGTCACCCATGCAGGCGCCGTCGGCATCTACGCGGTCGCGACGATTCCCACCGAACAAGGCAAAGGCTATGGCGAAACGATGGTTCGCCATGCGCTGGCCGCGGCCAGCGAACGCTTTGGCGTGGAGGCTTCAGTGCTGCAATCGAGCGTGCAAGGGATGCCGCTTTACCGGCGCTTGGGCTATCGGCCCGTGGCTGACTTCACTATCTACGTCTCGCGGTAGACAGGCGAAGTTCCCCGCTTTCGATACGGGCCAATTGTGACACGTCGCTTGTTTGTAGACTGGAACCTTGC
>JAYVUQ010000320.1:0-2424 GCA_043787785.1 Bryobacteraceae bacterium | reverse complement strand
ATCGCGGGCCCATCCAGGCAGTGATTCTGGATTGGGGAGGGACGGTCATCGACCATGGCTGCCAAGGGGCCGTCGCGGCGATGCGCCGTGTGATGCACGAGGTGGGAGTGGAGCCCACCGAAGGCGACTTACGGCGGCAGATGGGCGTCTCGAAGGTGGAGCAATTTCGCGGCCTTTTTGAGAACAAACGGGTGCGGGAGGCCTGGGTTGCTAACCGTGGCGAGGCGGCCGAGGAGGCGGATCTGTTGCGTCTGCATGCGCGCTACACGGAGATCGAGCTAAGTACAGTGCGGCGCGATCTGCTGCCGGGGGTGATGCCGTTGCACGAGTTTCTGCGCCAATTGGGTGTCCGCGTGGCGACCACCACCAGTCAACCGAGGCCGGTGTTGGAGCAGATGTTGGAGCTAGGCCGCCAGCAGGGTTTCGTGCCCGAAGCGAGCGCCTGTCCAGATGACACCGGTATCGGGCGTCCGGCGCCGTATATGTGCTACCAACTAGCCACTCGTTTGCGGCTCCACCCGCTGGGAGCGTGCGTGAAAGTAGGCGATACCGTGGCCGATATGGAAGAGGGGCGCAGTGCGGGCATGTGGACGATCGGGGTGGCGGAAACTGGGAACGAGTTGGGTCTGGATCTGGCCGGGCTATCGAAGCTGCCGGAGACCGAACGCCGGTTGCGGGTGGCGAATGCGCGGACACGGCTGAAGTCAGCTGGGGCGCACTTTGTGGTCAATACCCTGCCCGACTGTCTGCCGATGTTTGAGCGCATCCAACAGCAATTGCTGCGAGGCACAGTGGCCAACTAGGCCCGCGCCGAGTCCCCGCAGCAGTCGATTATATTCGGTTTAACTATTGATTCTATGACCAGTTATCCTATACCCGAGAAAATCTTAGCCGAAAATCCCATGTATGTCCATTATAATCATATAGATAGAAAGAATCATCACCACTCCTCCAAGGCGTAGAACAATACCACACATCCTTGTAAGCATTTGATAAAGCGACTTTTCTTGTCTCGTCGGACCAAGTTTTTCAGGGGCCGGGGACGTTGGTAAGGGGTATAGAAGGGTTAGGCTTTCTTGGACTTCACCCAGTCGTTGACTACAGTTTCGAGAATGGCGAGCGGGATGGAGCCGTTGCCCAAAACGACATTGTGGAACTCTTTCAAGGTGAACTTGGCGCCGAGTGACTTGCGGGCCTGGTCTCGCAGTTCGAGCATCTTCAACTGGCCGATCTTGTAGGAGCAGGCTTGGCCGGGCATGACCACGTAGCGGTCCACTTCGCTCTTGGGAATCCCGTACGCGATGGACTGCTCGCGCGACCAGCCCTTGGTGTGCAGGCCGGTATCGGTAACCAAGCGGCGGGCGCGGAAGAGTTCGGCGTTCAAGCGGCCGAGGTCGCTGACGGAGTCACCTTTGTACCAGCCGAGGTCAGACGCGAGGCGCTCGGCGTAGAGACCCCAGCCTTCGGCGAAGGCCGAGAGAGTGCCGAAGGTGCCAGCCTGGCGGAAACGAGGGAGCGCAGAATTCTCCACCTGCAAGGCAAGTTGGAAGTGGTGGCCGGGAATCGCCTCGTGATAGGCCAGCGTTCGCATGCCCACCTTGGAAAACGTCGGTCCAGGCAGCGGGACGCGGAAGATTCCGGGACGGGAGCCATCGCGCGGCGGCGTCTGGTAGTTGGCGGCGGAGTTGGCTTCCTGGTACTCCGGGATGCGCTGGACAATGCACGGAGCCTTGGGGCGCAGGTCGAAGTCGGCCGCAGAGCGCTCATTGGCAACTTTGATGATCTCGGCGTAGTCGGCAAGAATCTGCTCACGCACGTTGGGCGAGTCGGCGTAAACGTGATCGGCTTGCAACTTCTGAAAGCGATCCGCCACGGAGCCCCCAAGGTAGCCCAAGGGCTTCAGCAGGGCTTCCATCTCTGCTTCGATGCGCCGCACTTCGGAGAGGCCTGTCTGGTGGATCTGCTCCGCCGTCATGTGGGTAGTGGTGAAGCGGCGGAGGTAGAAGGCGTAGGCCTCAAGCCCTTTGGGCAAACGGCGCAACCCGGCGTCGGGCGTAGCCTTGACTCCGATAGTGGCGAGGTTATCGACGGTCCGGCGGTAGGAGGGGTAGAGGGCTCCAGCGACAATCCTGTTCGCAGCGGCTACCAGATTGGGGCTATCGCTCACCTGAGCTTTTTTGAGACGCTGCGCGAAGGAGGTGACGATGATATTCTGGTCGGGCGGCGGCACGAGGAAGCGCTGCATTTGCTCGACGGTCTCGGTAATGATGAACGACGGCGGGCGAATGCCGCGGCGGGCGCGGGCGCGCATCGTGTCGCTTTCTTTGTCGAGCAGCGGGGCGAAGGCTTCCAGACGGGCGAGCCAGTTATCGGCGTCGCGCCGGTTACGCAGGGGATGAGTGTCGGTGAGCAACTGGGTGACGG
>JAYVUQ010000319.1:0-3864 GCA_043787785.1 Bryobacteraceae bacterium | reverse complement strand
GGCGGCCTTCGAGCTGGCGAAGGCGCAGGCCCCCGCGCTGGTGCTCAGCGACGTGATCTTGCGCCAAAGTGACGGCCGGTTGTAACTGATTGTTGGGGGAGACCCAACTGACAACGCCGTTAAAAGCTTGAGTGCCCCACTGGGTGGTGTAAACCGGAATGGGAGAATAAGAGCGGCCGTAACTGACACGAGCCACCGTCTTGGTGTCGCCCATGACGTTCCAAGCCAAGCTGGCGCTGGGCTCCAGTTTCCACAGGTAAGGCTGAAAGCCGCGTCCCTGGCCGTCACGTCCGGCCACAATGAGGGCACCGGGACGGCTATTGACCGGATTGAGCACCTTGGGCGATACGGTCGACTGCCGGTTGAATTTTTCGGTACGAGGTCCACTGCCATCGATCGTCGCTGAGATCGTCAGCGTAAGGCCTTTCTCGAGTTCCCATTGGTCATTGAAAGAGACCTGATTGCGGCACTTACGAAAGTAGGAGGGCGAAGCGACGATCGTTCGCTCGGCATAATCCGCGCCGCCCAGCAAGAAGCTTGCAAAGGCGTGCCCGGTGTTGACGATACCGGGAAGACTAGTAAGTCCGGCGGAGAATAGAAAATAACCGGAAGGATATTGGGGCGAGAAGATATTTACTTGCTCGTGAATCCACTGTCCATTGAGGGCGAGTCGATGCTTGCCGCGGCGGGTGGAGAAGCCATCGGACAGAACGAAAGTATTGCGGGCGCTACGGGACGCCGGAAAGGCGCGGCCAAGAGCCAAGTAAGGCGTCATCCGATAGAAGGGGAAGGGTGACTTGCCCGCACCAGCTTCATTACGATAGGAGAATTGGCTGGTGGAGGCGGCGAAGCTAAGGGTATTCACGTTACGAGAGGACGCAGTCAACACATGCTCCACGGAGGCGCGACGGCTGCGGCGATCGACGACCACGGAGCCCGGGTTGGCCGCCGTCGGAATCAAAGTTGCGGCTCCATCGAGACCGGTGGAATTGGTGAGATTGAAAGCCAAGCGATTTTTGTCGTTTACGGTGTGATCTACCCGCGCGATCGTTCCGTTCGCGGAGTTACTCTCCGGGGCAAAAACGAACAAGTTATTCCGAAAGAAGGGACCAGCATTGCTATTCGGCGCGGGATAGTTACTCGCTGCGCGCTGCGCGGTGGGGTCCAGGCGGGCTTCGGGAATGCGGTTGCCAGGAAACGGCGTCCGCAGATATTGCAGGTTCGATTCGGAGACGGCTTGGCTGGGCTTATAGGCGGGGTTCGGTGCGGTGGAAGTAGAATCATAGACAGGCAACTGAACGCCGGAAGAATCGACACTCGAACTCCAGTCACCGCGGCGCTCGGGCAGCGTGGGGATGGTACGCAAGTACGAGCGGCCGATTTTCTCGCGAACGCCTTCAAAGGTGAAGGTGAAGAAAGTAGCCCGGTCGCCGCGATAGAACTTGGGGATGACGACAGGGCCGGTAACGTTGAAGCCGAATTGATTGCGGCGCAGTAAACCCTGCTGGCCGCCGCGTTGCACCACCTCATGCGGAACGGCATCCAGGAAATTATTGCGGAAGTTCTCGAAGAGACGCCCATGCCAGCGGGACTTCTGACTGTTTCCCTTTTGAGCAGGACCGTTCACCGTACCACTTTCGCCACGAAGGCCGAGATTGGCGGACTCGCTTTTGAAGATGGCGATGGCGCGGTCAAGCTCAGTCGATTTGGAGGCCGGCTGGCCCCACGCCATGGCGCAGATGAGGCAGGCGGCCGCGAGGCAAAGGCGCATGCCTCTAGTATCGCCGACTGCGCGCCTAGCATTGAGCCTTCAAGACCAGCAGGAAGTTGGAGTGGGAAGTGCCGACGGCGGAGAAACTACCGCAGCTACGGGTTCTGATTCTCACAAACGGGCCGGGGGAATCTGCGTTCAACGAATTGACAGGGTGGGAAAACTGCGGCTGCTTGCATGGCAATCGAGTTTTTGCCTAAGGCGCCGCGATCACTTCGATCTCGATAAGGGCGTCTTTATCGAGCCTGGCAATCTCGACGGTGGTTTTGGCGGGCCGATGAGGGAAGCGAGCGGCGAAGATTTCGTTCATCGGCGCAAGCCAGACGAAGTCGGTAATGAAGATATTTACCTTGGCCACGCGATCAAGCGAACTGCCGGCCGCAGTCAGAATGGTAGCCACATTGTCGATAGCCTGACGGGTTTCCCGCTGGATGCCACCGGGTGCCAAAGCGCGAGTGAGCGGATCAATGCCGATCTGGCCGGATACGAAAATGAGGTCACCAATGCGAACGGCTTGCGAGTAAGTTGTGTTGTTGGGCGGCAGGGCCGGAACGTCGATGATGTTCATCAGGCGGATTGGGCTAAGCGGAGGTCGTCCTCAAGCTCGTAGACTTTGTCTTCAAGATTCTTGGTGGGCGTGCCAGCCACCTTGGCCGCTTCGAGCTTGGCCTTGGCACCGGCGAGGCGCTTGGTAAGCGCGGCGATAGCGGGGTCCACTTTGGCGGCGGGGGTGGCTTTGGCGACCGGAGCAGCGGTCTTCTTCGCGGCCTTGGCGACGGGGCGTTTAGCGCCGGCCTTGTAGCGGAAAGCGGTGATGGCCGGGGGCGGCACCAGGGCCTTGCCGAAGTCGGTCTTGTACTCTTCGGCGAGGTGCACGGCCTCGATCAGGATTTCGCGGAAGCGTACTTCAATGGCTTGCTTGGCGTTCGAGCGCAGGTCCTGCCCTTGCTGCTTCCAACGCAGGTATTCGGAAATCGGATCACTCATGGACTTTCATCCTACCAATGCCGGGACCACTTGGCCATGGACATCCGCCAAGGTGACATCGCGCCCGCCAAAACGGTAGGTTAAACGCTGGTGATCGATACCGAGCAAATGCAGAATGGTGGCATGCAGGTCGTGTACGGTGACCACGTTTTCCACGGCGTGGTTGCCTAGCTCATCGGTGGCGCCGTAGATGAGCCCCGCCTTGGCGCCGCCGCCGGCCATCCAGATCGTAAAGCCGAAGGGATGATGATCGCGGCCGTCGCCGTTGCCGGTGTCTGGCGTGCGGCCAAATTCGCCGGCCCATAAGACCAGGGTCTCACGCAGCATGCCGCGGGACTTGAGGTCTTTGATCAAAGCAGTGACGGCTTGGTCAGTCACTTGCGCATTGGTCTCGTGACCCTCGCGCAGTTTGTCGTGCTGATCCCAGGTGCCGTTGTTGCCGCCGTAGAGATTCGGCGGAGTGATCTCGACGAATCGGACGCCGGCCTCAACTAAACGCCGCGCGCGGAGACATTGCAGGGCGTAGGCGCGTTGATGAGGATTCGCCGCCTCGAGACCGTAGAGCTTCTTGATGGACTCGGGCTCGGCGTCCAGATTCAAGACATCGGGGGCCAAGGATTGCATGCGATAAGCCATCTCGAAATTGGCGATGGCTGCTGCTACGGCTTCGTCATTAGCAGTGGAGTTGAGAAACGCTCGATCTTGCTCACGGAGCGCAGCCATCTTGGCCGTTTGTAAGTCAGAAGATCCCGCCGGGGCGATGTTATCGACGGGCGTGCCCGCGGCGCGGACAGCCATCGCCTGATAGGTGCCGGGTAGGAAGCCGTTTGAGAAATTCTCCAGGCCGCCCGGCGGATTGTCACCGTGGTTGAGCAGCAGGTAGCCGGGTAAGTTCTGGTTAGCGCTGCCGAGGCCGTAATTTACCCAGGATCCCAGGCTTGGGTAGCCGCCGAAGTTGCGGCCGGTGTGAAGAAAGACGTTGGCGCGGGCGTGCAGAGGAAACTCGCTTTTCATGGAGCGGACGACGGTAAGCTCATCAGCGACACTCGCAATGTGGGGGAAAATCTCACTTACTGGCAGTCCGCTCTGCCCGTGTTGATGAAACT
>JAYVUQ010000318.1:0-3751 GCA_043787785.1 Bryobacteraceae bacterium | reverse complement strand
AGCCATCCGCCTGAGCGGCGCGGTTAAACACCCCTCGACCAGTCAGTAAATCGGCCGCCCGCCTCGGCAAGTTTCACTAACAAGGGCGCGGGCGTCCAGCCGAAGCTAATCATCTTCTCCACCACCTTAGCCAAGCCCACGGTGTCCGCATAAAACATCGGGCCCCCACGCCAAGCGGGGAAACCGTAGCCCATCACGTAAATCATGTCGATGTCGACCGAACGCAAGGCGAAGCCTTCTTCCAGAATGCGCGCGCCTTCGTTGATCAGGGCGTAGATGGTGCGAGTAACCGTTTCTTCCGCCGAAATCGAGCGCAGCGGAATGCCCGCCTCCTGCCGCACCTCGTCAATCAATTTCGTCACCGCAGGATCTTCCTGGGGGCGGCGGGCGTCGTCGTAGCGATACCAGCCTTTGCCAGTCTTCTGCCCGTAACGCCCAGCCGCCACTAAGCGGTCTTCAATGATCGGTTGCCGCACGCCCACAAATTGGGCGGGGTTTTCCTGACGGACACGCCAACCAACATCCAAGCCGGCTAAGTCACCCGTCGCCAGCGGACCCATCGCCATCCCGAAGTTAGAGAGCGCGGCATCAACCTGGGAGGGCGTCGCACCTTCCTGAACGAGAAACTCGCCTTCACGGCGATAAGGGCCGAACATACGATTGCCGACAAAGCCAAAACAATTACCCACCATCACGCCAGTCTTCTTGAGTTGTTTGGGGAGCGACATGGCCGTAGCTTGAACGGTGGGCAGGGTCTGGGAGCCACGCACAATCTCGAGTAAGCGCATGACGTTGGCGGGGCTGAAGAAATGCGTGCCTATCACCCCCTCCGGCCGTTTCGTCACCGAAGCAATGGCATCGATGTCCAAGGTGGAGGTGTTAGAAGCGAGAATGCAGCCCGGACGCGCCACCGCATCGATCTCGGCAAAAACCTGCTGCTTCAAGGCCATGTTTTCAAAGACCGCTTCGGTAATCAAGTCCACTTCGCCAAAGCCTTCGTAAGTGAGCGTGCCGGTAATGCGGCCCAGGCGCGCTTCCATTTCGCCCTCGGTAAGGCGGCCTTTCTTCACGGTATTGGCGTAATTCTTGCGAATCGTGGCCAAGCCTTTTTCTAAAGCTTCAGGCGTCGTTTCCTTGAGTAAGACGGGGAAGCCAGCGTTGGCATACACCATGGCAATGCCGCCGCCCATCGTGCCTGCGCCAACCACGGCGACGGACCTGACGGGCAACACCGGCGTGTCCTTCGGCAGATCAGGAATTTTGGCCACGGCTCTCTCACCGAAGAAGCTGTGGATCATACCCTTGCTCTGATTGGAGAACAGGCACTGCTGAAAATACTCGGCCTCGGCGGCGCACCCTTCCTCAAAGCTAAGCTTGGTGGCCGCCTCAATCGCGTCGATGGCGCGGGTTTCGGCCAGCAAAGCCCGGCCCCGTTTTTCGAGCCTGACGCGGGCTGTGGCGATCTCGCCATGGTCGACTAACTTCTCCGGGCGGTCACGCACCTTGGTAAAGGGCAAACCTGCTTTGTCACGCGCGAAATCAATTGCCCCTTGCAGTAAGTCGCCCATGATGACGTGGTCCAAGATGCCGCATTCGAGGGCCGCGGTGGCCGAGACTGGCGCGCCATAAACGCACATCTCGAGCGCAACGGCCAACCCGGCGAGCCGCGGCAGTCGCTGGGTGCCGGCGGCGCCGGGAATCAGACCCAGCTTTACTTCCGGCTGCCCGACTTGCGCGGAAGCTACGGCCACACGATAGTGGCCGGCCATGGCGGTTTCCAGGCCGCCACCGAGCGCCGTGCCATGGATGGCCATGACGACGGGCTTAGCCGAGTCCTCAATTTGTAGGCAGACTTCGACTAGCCCGACAGAGTCAGTCCGCTTACCGCTGGTAATCTTGCCGAACTCCTTAATATCCGCCCCGGCGATAAATGTGCGGCCCCCCCCGATGAGGACGATAGCCTGGATGGCCGGGTCGGCATTGAATTCGGCGATGCCGGCGGCCATGCCTTCCGGGACCCCGGGACTGAGCGCATTCACCGGCGGGTTGTGAATCGTAATGACGCCAATGTCACCATTACGGGAGCAGACTACGAGGTCTAAAGATTTGGGTTCGCTCATCTTCACGAGGGTAACATGGTCGCTTTTCGAGAGGATAGGCGTGCGATGCTTTGTAGAATATGGCGCGCCCAAAAGAACTACTTTTTGTTTACGGCACTCTGCGGCGCGGCGCCTACCAGGGTGGGCAGCGCAGTCCTTTCGCCATTCGATTGGAACAGGAGGCGGCTTGGTTGGGTGAGGCCAAGGTACGGGGCCGTCTTTACCAGGTAAACCCGGAATATCCAGGGCTGGCCAAAGCGAAGAGCGCTGAAGAATGGGTATCGGGAGAGGTGTGGGAGCTGGGCGACGCGGAATTGTGGCAAACCTTGGATGACTATGAGGGCGATGAGTATGTGCGCGTGCTGTGGACGGTCACCATGGCCGACGGGCGCAAGCGGGATGCCTGGGTTTATGTCTACGCTTCGAGGATTACGATGGCCATGGCCATGGTCGCCGTGTGAGTGAGGGATAGATGAATATGGCGCGCCCCCAAACGCTGGGCATGGTCAGCCGCCTTACCGTGTAACCGCAACGCGGGCTGGCCAGATTTGAGGTTGGTGACTTCGAGATCCTGCCAGGTTACGCCTTCGGCCCAACCCGTGCCCAGAGCCTTCATACCGGCTTCTTTGGCGGCAAAGCGCGCGGTGTAGCGTTCGCTTCGATTAGCCTTAGTGGAGACATAGGCAATTTCCGCGGGGGTAAAGACCCGGTGAAGGAAACGGTCGCCAAACCGGGTAATGGAGTGGTGAATGCGGTCCACTTCGGCCAAGTCAGTACCGAGGCCCACGATTTTGGCGTTGAGGATTTCCATATAGGCACAAAAAGAAAGAGGCCGCGCTCCAGAGAAGCGCGGCCGGTTGTCAAAAAACAAATTTACTTAGGATTGTTTTTGCGGAATTCTTCCCAACGGCGCTTCTGCGCGGCGGCGATCGCTTTGCGAGCCGAAGCGCTCAACTTACGGCGGGGAGCCTTTTCCTTCACGGATGCGGCAGGGGCGGCAGCCGGAGCGGCCACGTCCTTCTTCTTGTTAGTAGAACCCTTCGGGCGACCGGGCTTGCGGCCCTTCTTGCCCTTACGGGGGGCGGCGACGGCGGCAGCAGCAGCAGGCGCTGCGACTTCCGGCTCGGGCTCACCGGCGATCGCTGCGCGAACCGAGGCAATTTGCGCATCCAAGCGCTGCCGGGACATTTGTAAACCTTCCAGCAAAGCGCTCAGAAGCGCCGGATCACTGGGCAATAAGTTCTTAGCCATGTTTATATTCTCCATCAACTCAATTTGTCTCGCCGGGTACCGGAACCGCTTCCTGTCGGTTAAAGTTTCGGATCTTGTTTTTCGGACAAGGCGAGAATTACCTTGAGTGTATCAAAATGATTTGGCCGCGTCATAAATAAACGTAACCGGACCATCGTTTGTCAAATAAACTTTCATGTCCGCCTGGAATACCCCGGTCGCGACAGCAACCCCGGTGGCCCGCATTTGCCGGACAAAATACTCATAGAGAGAGAGCGCGATATCGGGGGGCGCGGCCCGCTCAAAACTGGGCCGACGCCCCTTGCGCAAGTCGCCGTAGAGAGTAAATTGGGAGACCACTAGGACGTCGCCACGCACATCTTGCACGGACCGCCGCACTTTTGCCATCATTTCGCACCCCG
>JAYVUQ010000317.1:0-3175 GCA_043787785.1 Bryobacteraceae bacterium | reverse complement strand
CCCGCCAACCCCGCCGCGCCAACTGGTGCCAAGTTCAGCACGGGCGAAGGCGGTTATTGGAAAGGCTTTCAACGCCGCTGGGCCCTGGGTCTCGAAATGCATTGTTATGATGCCGGACAAGCTGCCGGCAAATAGAAAAGTACTGGCAGCTGAATAAATCTTCAGCAGTACTAGAACTATCCACAATTGACCCTATCCCAGGCTTTCGAACCTAGCCCTCATGTGTTGAGCGCAAAGTAGTTTCGCAGAAACTACTTATGGTTCTATAGGTACCAGTCATAGTACTTGCTCGTATTTCCACTTATTAAGGCGCGGAATATTTCCCTCGCCAGAGTAATTTCTTTAGAGTAAAGTTAGGAAGATTTATGAAACGAGTAATCATCCTCTCCCTTGCGCTGGCAGCCGTCGCCAGCGCGCAAGTCAATCTCCTCACGGAAGACTTCTCCAGCGGCGCGGTTCCTGCGAGCTTCGTCGTCCAGGCCGGCACGGCTGCCGTATCCAACGGGGTGCTGAACTTGTTCAGCGGTTGCTTGCAGCTAGCTCAGACCGGCGGCAATAAGAACTTTAGCCGGGAACGCGGACTGAGTGTCTCCGTGGACGTCACCATTCAGAACGGTGCCCAGGGCGACTTCAATATCTGGGGCCTTTATGACACGCTGGGTAGCTGCCCAGTAGGTCCGGTGAACGGCTACTCGGCTGGTGTTTTCCCTGCCGGCAGCGACAACTCGGTCGACTCGCTCACCGCCTTTGTGAACGCCGTTGGCACCAGCCTCGGCACCACGCCCACCAGCGTCGCCGCCAACACCCGCTTCCGCGTCCGCCAGGAGTTCTATCCCGATGGCACCATTCGCCTCTTCGTCAACAACGTGCTGATCCTCAGTGGCACCGATAGCAGCCGCACCAGCGGCTTCATCACACTTCGCACCTGGCAGGGCGTCAACCTCGACAATATCTCAGTGGACACGATTGACCGCACAAATGACAGCTCCTTCCAGGTCCGCTACACCTCGAACCTGAACCTGAGCGACTCGGTGATCAACATCACCAACTCCGGCGCTCGCGGCGCGGGCGTCGCCGCCGGCACCAGCGCCAGCACCACCGGTGCCCTCTGCGTCAACGTCTATGCCTTCTCTCCTGACGAACAGATGGTCTCCTGCTGCTCCTGCCCGGTGACGCCGAATGGCTTGGTTTCGCTCTCCGCCCGCCAGGACCTTATTAGCAATACCCTCACCCCAGCCCAGCCCACCTCGCTGGTCGTGAAGCTCTATGCCACCACGCCCGTCGGTGGCAGTTGCACGTCCTCGGCCGCCAGCCCGGGTGACCGCTCCTCCGGCATGCTCGCCTTCGCCACCACTGCCCACGTCGGCACCTCGGCCGGAGACATCCAGATCACCGAGACCCCGTTCGCCCCCGCCTCGCTGAGCACCGGCGAACTCAGCCGCCTTACGCAGCTCTGCACCTTCATCAACGCCAATGGCAGCGGCTTCGGCATCTGCCGCTCCTGCCGCCTAGGCGGTTTGGGCGCTGGCCGCCTCTAAGCCGACAACTGAACGATGGACCTGGAGCCCAGGCCGTCGGGAAGTTCGTACCGCTCAACGACCTTCACCTGAATGCGTCGTTTGCGGGCCTCTTCCCCGGCCTGGGCGATTTCATTTTCGACGTCCGGGCCTTTGAAGAGCAGGGCCTTGGGGCCGTTCCGCAGGATATGAGACAACAACGGGATCGCCTTCTCAATCGGGGCCACGGCGCGCATGGTGATGAAGTCCACCCGCTGCTTGGTGAGCCACTCTTCGGCCCGCAAAGGCAGCACGACGACATTGCGCAGTTCGAGTGCCGCCGCGGCAGACTCGACAAAGCGCGCTTTCTTCCCCACCGATTCCAGTAGGAAGAACTGTGTCTCCGGCAGCACAACGGAGAGCGGAACACCGGGAAATCCAGCGCCCGTCCCCAGGTCGGCTACGCGCTTGGCGTTTCTCAGAAGCCGCCACGGCATCACCGCATCCACCACATGTTTGATCGCCGCTTCGCGCTCCCCCACAATGCGCGTTAAGTTCATGGTTTGATTGGCTTCGACGATCAACTCAAGGTGGCGGGCGCAGACCGAAATACAGCGGTCGCGATGGGGCAGGTCAGCAGGCAGAAGTTCGGTGAGTTCAGCAGCGAAGGACACAAAAGTAAGGGGGGATTGGTGGACCTGAACGGGTTCGAACCGTTGACCTCTTCCATGCCATGGAAGCGCGCTCCCAACTGCGCCACAGGCCCACATCGTGCGGACAATTCTGATTATAGTACAAAGATGACCCGAGAAGAAGCCTGGAGTTTGATGTGCGAGTTCGTCCAGTCCGAGAGCCTGCGTAAACACGCCCTTTCCGTCGAGACCTGTGTGGCCGCCTACGCCCAGGAGTTTGGCGAGGACGAAGAGAAATGGCGCGTGACGGCCTTGCTGCACGATTTCGATTGGGAGATCCACCCGAACCTGCCGGACCATCCGGTAAAGGGCCAGGCCATCCTCGCTGCCCGCGGCGTTAGCGAAGAGATTCAGCGCGCGATCCTCTCGCACGCCACCTTCACCGGCATCGACCGAGTCTCCAAGCTCGAACGCACCCTCTTCGCCTGCGACGAACTCGCCGGCTTCATCACCGCCTGCAGCTATGTAAAGCCCACGCGTAGCGTCCACGACGTCGATGTGGCGGGCGTCAAAAAAAAGTTGAAGGACAAGGCCTTCGCCCGCGGAGTCAACCGCGACGACATCACTCTAGGAGTAGCCGAAATGGCCGTCGACCTCGACACCCACATTGGCTTCTGCCTCAAGGCCATGCAGGCCCGCTCGGCAGAACTCGGGCTTTAATGCACGCTAAGCGCATGGTAGAGTTCGGATCAGAGGCAATGACATGAATGTGGATCTGACGCCCGAACTTGAACAACTTGTGCAGACCAGGCTGAATTCCGGCCGCTACCACTCTGCGAGCGAAGTGGTTCGGGAAGCGCTCCGGCTTCTGGAGCAGCGAGATGAAGTGCGCAATCAAATTGAAGAAGGCTGGCAATCGGCTCAACGCGGAGAGGTTGTTGACGGAGACCAAGTCTTTGACCGGTTGGACGCCGAATTGGAAGCTAGTGAACCGTCCGCCCGCTCATGAATCGTTTCGTTCTCACCAAGCCAGCCGAACGAGATTTG
>JAYVUQ010000316.1:0-4261 GCA_043787785.1 Bryobacteraceae bacterium | reverse complement strand
TCGCGCTGGATGCCGACCTCTAGAATGCGGGTCCAACTACTGCCGTGGCTGAACGAAATGTTCTCGCTTTTGGCGGCGACGACGGCGTCCTTTTCGACGCCCGCGCCATCGAGCCAAACGCTGCCGAAGAGCAGGACCGCCATGATCGCCAGGATGACGCCCCAGAACAACAAACCGAGAATGAGACTCAGGATCCGGCCGATAGATTGCAACATGTAAGATTTCCTAATGAGTTAACGTAATTCCGGCCCAGGATTTGCTACCGCCGGAGGCCGCGCGGGGGCATAGTAGTTCGGTGGATCCCAACCAGGTAACTCTCCTCCTCGAACGTTCCCGCCAGGGTGATGAAAACGCCGTCAATCTCCTTGTGCCTTTGGTCTACGACGAACTGCGCCGGTTGGCCCATTCTTACCTGCGGGGCCAGCAGCAGACGATTCAGGCTACCGCGCTCGTCAATGAAGCTTACATCAAGCTGATTGAAGCACGCGAGCAGGCCATCAACAACCGAGCGGCGGCGGCGTTGTTGGTGGGATTTTTCTGGTGGCGGTCAGTCTGGGTGGAACGCCAGTTGCTCGCCATCGTCGATGAGACCCACCGGACGACGGCGGCCGCTCCGCAATCGACGAGCATCCGTGGTGCGCTTCGACTGGAGTGGCAGGCTAGGCTGAGCGGCGGATTCGCACACGCTTCGGGTGCGCTAGCGATCGCCGAGGGACTGCGGTCAGCCGGAGATTATGCGGCGGCGGCGAAAATCCTCGCCGGGTTGGATCATGGCGACGGGGCGGTAGCGATCGTGCGGGTACTGACGCGCGAGAGCGCGTTGGCGATGGATCTGGGCAAATTGGAGTACGCCGCGCAGTGTGCGCGCCGGGCGATCAGCTTGGACGCGTCGACCGGCAGCGGCGAGTCAGCCATCCAGTGTGCCTACTTCGAACGGCGGCTGGGTCGCCTGGCCGAAGCCAGGACGTCCATGAACCAAGCCATCGCCCGGATTGGCCGGTGGGGCGACGCCGCTTACTTTGACGAATTGGCCCGCATTTTAGAAGATTCAGGCGATGTGACGCAGGCGCTGAAGGCCGCCGATTCGGCGCTCCAGAGGGAGAAAGACTCGCGGGAGTATCAAAGCCGGTGGGGGCAACTACTGGAAGCCTCGGGCCGAACGGGAACGGGCGCGCAAGCAGTATGAGACCGTCGTCAACCGGCCCGATAGCGCCATGCAGGTGCTTTCGCCCACCATCCGCGCCCAGTGGATCGGGGACTTGCTGCGTTACCGGCCTATTGGGCTGAAGCGCTTGGCGGCGACACCGCACCCCGCCGTCGCCTTGCTCGTCCGGCAATTGCAACAAGTTTGCTCTTCACGGTAGTTTGTTCTCCACGGTAGTTTTGATTTTCACGGCGAAAAAAGCCGCGCGGAATTGCGTTATTCAGGCAAGACCGGAGGAGGACGCGGGGAGCAGAACACCCATTATCTTGTCTGCTCCCCCTGCCGGTTTTCTTGCGGAGTCGGCGAAGGTGCGCCGAAGCCGTTGCTCGAGTGGGAACCGGCGGAGGACCCGGGTTGAGTGAGCCGCCTTCTCAGAGTGGCCGCCACTGGGGCCGGTTCCCTTACTTTGCACCCTTACCTTGCGAACGTGAAGAGCAATTTGCGTAAGGACGTGATGCTCCGCGCCGTGGTGGGGGCACCCAAGGCTTTCGCCAGTTTGGGCCCGGTCACCGTGGTTTGCGACATCCCCAGGTGGCAGAGCCAGTAGATCTCTCGCCGCCCAAAGCTGAAGACATCCACCTCGTTCGAGAGGGCCTTTACTTGCTTTTGTTGGGCCTCCGAAGGCAAGTTGCGCAGGAAGCCGACATAGATATGAGCCCCGCCGGCTATCTCCGCCCTCAACCGCGCCTCGACATCGGCTACCGCTTGGGTAACTTCATCGACGGAGCGGATAAAAGTTTCCACTTCATAGCCCAGGACGCTGAGGAGGTGCTTCTCGATCCTGGCCTCGAGCGCCGGGGCCCTGGCGGTGGAATCGAAAATCACGTTACCACTCGCTATGAAAGTGCGGACGTTGCGCAAGCCAAGGTTTTCAAAGTGACCGCGCAGAGCCTCCATCTTGACGATGTGGCCGCCGACATTGATCGCTCGCAGGAAGGCGATGGGCACCTATCTGGGGGTGCGCTTGCGCGGCGGCAATGAGGAGGCGGGCTTTGAGCCAAGTTCGGTTAATTGCTCCAGGGCCAGTTTACCGGCATCGCTGCGCGGGAAGCGCTTGCCGACGGCGCGAAACTCGACGATGGCTTTGGGCTTGTCGCTCTGCTTGAGGTAGGTCATGCCCTTCATGTAGATGGCTTCCGGCGTTTTGGGATTTTCGGGGTACTGGCTCAGGACGAGGTCAAACGCCTTGAGGGCATCGTCCAGCTTTTCGGTATTAAAGAGAATGCTGCCGATCTGAAACTGGGCGTTGGGGGCGAGGTCAGTATTGCCGTACCACTTGAGGAAATCAGTGAACTGCTGCTGGGCCAGCTCATTTTGGCCGGCGCGCTTGTCCTTGGTGGCGTTCTCGTAGAGTTTCTCGGCCGTCATCCCGGCGGGCGGGATGGCGGAGGTGGTGTAGGCGGCCCCGCCCTCGGGCTTGGGCGCTTCTGGCTTGGTGATCAGGATATCGAGCTTGGCGCTAATGTCCGCCAAAGCGGTTTGCAGCTTGTTCACCTTGCTGTTCACTTCGGCCATGCTGTCGCGCACGGCACCGAGGTCATTGCCCAGCTGATCGACCTTGGTGCTGGTGGCGGCCATGCTGGAGGAAAGGCTTTTCTCCTGCGTCTCCATGCGGCGGTTGACCGCGTCCTGGACGTTGGCCAAGGTGGCACCGTTCTTGGCGGCGTTGGACAGAGTCTGCTCGGCCGTGGTGTTCAGGCGATCGACTGTCTTTTGAATATTGCGGATCTCGTCCGTCATCATAGCGACGTCGCGCTGAACTTCGGCCAAATCATTCCGCTTTTGGGCGGCGGCAAGGAGGGGCAACAGCAGAGCGAAGGCGATTCTCTTCATACACTTACATCTTAGGAGATTTTGCACCGGGCCGATGAAACATTTCGCGGCAGTTAAAACGCCAGACGCCTCCGGCATTTTTACCGGAGGCGTTAGCGGTTTTTGTGAACCGGCCTAATGAACCATCTTGTGCGGATCGATGACGAACTTCTTGGCCGCGCCTTTGTCGAAATCGGCGTAGCCCTTGGGCGCGTCGTCCAGCGTGATCACCTCGACGCCCACGGCCTTGGCCGGATGCACCTTGTCAAAGAGAATCGCGTTCATGAGCGCGCGATGATACTTCATCACCGGGGTTTGTCCGGTGCAGAATGTGTGGCTCTTCGCCCAGCCCAAACCGATGCGAATGCCCAACATGCCGACCTTAGCGTTGTCGTCGACGCCTCCCGGGTCGCCGGTGACGTAGAGCCCGGGGATGCCGATCGCGCCGCCGGCGCGCGTCACTTCCATGAGCGAGTTGAGCACCGTCGCCGGACGCTCCACCACCGTGTCCTGGCCATGGCCGCGGGCCTCAAAGCCGACACAATCCACAGCGCAGTCGACTTCCGGAATCTTTATGATTTGGGCGATCATGCCCGCGAGGTCAGAGCTCTGGTGCAGGTCAATCGTTTCGCAGCCGAAGCTACGCGCTTGGGCGAGCCGCTCGGGAATCATGTCGCCGACGATGACGCAAGCGGCACCGAGCAACTGGCAGCTGACGGCGCATGCCAAGCCTACAGGGCCGGCGCCGGCGACGTACACGATGGAGCCTGGACCGACGCCTGCCGTGAAGGCACCGTGAAAGCCGGTGGGGAAAATGTCGCTCAATAAGGTGAGGTCGGCGATCTTGGCGAGAGCCTGATCACGGTCGGGAAAGCGTAGCAGGTTAAAGTCGGCGTAGGGCACCATGACGTATTCGGCTTGCCCGCCTACCCAACCACCCATGTCGACGTAGCCGTAGGCGGCGCCGGGACGGGACGGGTTGACGCTGAGGCAGATGCCGGTGCGGCCTTCCTTACAATTGCGGCAACGGCCGCAGGCGATGTTGAAGGGGACGCTGACGATGTCGCCCTTCTTGATGAACTCGACGTCGCGGCCGCACTCGATCACCTCACCGGTGATTTCGTGGCCTAGGATGAGCCCGGCGGGGGCGGTGGTGCGGCCGCGGACCATGTGTTGGTCACTGCCGCAAATGTTGGTGGTTACCACTTTTAGGATCACCCCGTGATCGCATTTTCGATGTCCCAG
>JAYVUQ010000315.1:0-5681 GCA_043787785.1 Bryobacteraceae bacterium | reverse complement strand
CGCCGTAATGCCGAGCACCGGGGTGGCGAGTACTTGGATCAGCGCGGTGGCATAAATACCCCAAACGAAAAGCGGCAACTGAAACCATCCCATGCCCGGGGCGCGCAACTTGTGCACTGTGGCTACAAAGTTGATGCCGGTGAAGATGGAGGAGAAGCCAAGGACGAAGACCGCCATCGCCATCAACCCAACCGGGCCATCGGTGGTGGTCGAGTAGGGCGTGTAGAATGTCCAGCCGGTGTCGACGCCGCCGCCGATAATCGCCGCTAGCGCCATCACCGCGCCGGTGCAGTAGACGTAGAAGCTGGCGAGGTTCAATCGGGGGAAGGCCACGTCTTTAGCGCCTAGCATCAGCGGAAGCACGAAATTGCCCAGGGCGGCTGGCACTGAGGGGATGATAAACAGGAACACCATGATCGCGCCATGCAGGGTGAAGACCTTGTTGTAGGTCGCCGAATCCATGAAATCTTGCTTCGGGGTTAGCAGTTCCAGGCGGAGCAAGAGCGCGAGCGCACCGGCGATGAAGAAGAAAGACATCACGGCGCCCAAGTACATCAGGCCCAGCCGCTTATGGTCGATGGTGGTAAGCCAAGCCTTGAGCGTGTTGTTCTCGGTCAAGTAGTTCAAGTGCGGCGGCGGCACGGTGCGCGTCTGGATCTGAGTGCTGGTAGTAGTTGCGTTTGCCATTCTGTTCTTCCTCCTACTTCAACGACTTGATATAAGCAATCACGCCATTGATCTGCTTCTCGCGAAGCAGACCCTGGTACGTAGGCATGATACCTTCAAAGCCCTTCACAATTTTGCCTTGCGGATTCTCAATCGATTGCCGGATGTAGTTTTCGTCCACCACTTGCGAGGTTCCGTCCACGAATTGATGAACCTGTCCGTAGATGCCCTTCCAGGAGGGGCCCTGCCCTTTGCTGCCATCGATGGTGTGGCAGCTGATGCAGCCAGCCTGCTCGTAGGTCATCTTTCCGAGTTCGGCCGGCGGCATCGTCGCCCAGTCCGCCGGACCATTGGCGATGAAGCGGTCGTAATCGGCCTTGCTATCGACAAACACCTTGCCCCGCATCTTCGAGTGATCTTTGCCGCAATATTCAGCACATTGCAACACGTATTCGCCAGGCTTGGTCGCCTCGAACCATACCTCGGTATAGCGATTGGGCAAAACATCGCTCTTCACCCGGAAATCTTTCAGAAAGAACGCATGTAATACGTCTTCGGAGCTCAAAACCACCCGCACCGGGCGACCGAAAGGAACATGCAGTTCATTGATCGAACGGGTCCCGTCCGGATACTCAAAGGCCCACAACCACTTCTTCGCCGTAGCTTGCACCTCAAAGGAATCGTTCGGCGCGATCCGAGCGACCATGTAGGTCTGGAAGCCCCAGAAAAAGATGATCATCACGATGAAGAGCGGGATGATGCTCCAAAAAAGTTCGAGGCTCAGATTATGGGTGACATGCGGTGTCCGATCGTTCGGACCGCGGCGTTTATATTTGATCGAAAACCAGACCGCCGCCGCCGTTACGATCAAGAAGAAAACGATATTCACCCAAGTGACGAAGATAAACACATCGTCGACCGCTTTAGCATGCGTGGACGCTTGCGGGGGCAGAAACAAATTTTGCAGAAAATTATTCATTTTACGGTCACCCAATCTATTGCGGCTTCTCCCGCATTCCCGGGCGGCCCTTGGAAAGCGCCCTGGCGGTCCTTAAACCACATTCGCACTAAAATTCCGATCATCGCTAGGGCAAGAAATCCCCCTCCCAGCTTCATCAGGTTGCGCGCGAACATCACGTATCCACGCGCCGTAGGATCATAGTGAAAGCACCATAAAAGCACGCGCTCACTCAGACCAAACTTTTCCTGCGCCGCTTCCACCAAAGCGAAGCGGACATCGCGCATCTTCTCCGGCTTCAGAATGCCGTACAGATAGCGCGAAACCTTGCCTTGCGGCGTTAACACCATGACTACCGCCGAGTGCGCATATTGCTGCTGCTGCTCATCGAAGCGATAACCAAAACCTACCTGCGCCGCCAGCTTTTTCACGTTGCCCTGATGGTCGGTAAGAAAGTGCCAGCCGGCAGCCTCTCTTCCGAAGCTCGCCAAGGTGGCAGCCTTTTTCTTTTGCGCCAGATCGAACTTCTCCGTCGGGTCGATCGAGATGGTTACAATCTCGTACTCTTTCCCCGGCGTCCAATCCGAACTCCGTAGCGTCTGCGTCTGGCCGTTCAACACCAAGTTGCAAAGCATGGGACAGCTGTAATAAACCAAATCCAAAATCACCGGACGCCCGCTCGCGAAGTAGGACCGCAGAGTTTTCGGGTAGCCGGTCTCATCGGTGAACTCGAGATCGAGGTCAATCGACTGACCAAGTTTCTCCTGCACGTCAATCCCCTTCAACTGCACAGGGATCGGCTTATCCGCCGCCACCAGGGCGGTGGCCAGGAGAAACAGGATGGAGCTACTTCTTTTCATGCTCTCCCGCTACTGAAGGGGCACCGGCGGCAGGCATGGCTACAGGCATGGTGGAGGGGGCGGCCCCCGCACCAGGGGCTGCGGCGGCCAAATCGGCGGCGCTCTTCACCGGGGTTGGCTTACCCGGGTAAAAGAGCGACCCGGCCCTGGCCTCCTGCTCGAGCAAGTCCATCGCCCGGTCCACCGGTAAGAGAACTTTGCCCTTGGCCTTATCCACAAACTTATAGCGCGTAAGCGCTTCGTCCTCGGCGGCCCGCACCTCCGTCAATTCCCGCGCGCCCACGTTGCCCACCGCGGCCTGGATCTGGCTATCCGTCACCGCGCCATAGTAGAACGTAACGAAAGCGAAACTGGCGATGAGTGTCACGACAATGACGCCGGCAAAAGCGAATACTGGAATCCCTTCGGGATCCTGCCGGTCATAGCCCTCTTCGGCTGTCGCTAAGCGAATGTGGTCGTCTGCCATTTTCTTCTAACCTTCCCGTCTCTAAATACTCTGATGCGAGAGCGCTTGTTCCAGACGTAAATCTCCGACCGGAACCAGCGCTTTGCCGCGGAAGCGCGACCAGAAGACCACGCCCACTGTCGCCACTGGAGCTAACCAACCGAAGAAATCGAGCCAATGCGGAGCGGGCGACTTGTAGAAGTTCGGCATGATCACAAAATACAGATCGATGTACTCGATAAAGAGCACCCAGAAGGCCATGCCAAACATGAGACCCAAGTTGCGCTTCGAGCCCCTTGCCAACAACACCAGAAAGGGGAAGAAGAAGTGGCCCACGATGAGCAGGTAAGAAAGCACCTCCCAACCATTTTCCCACCGAACCTTGTACCAGATCGTCTCTTCCGGCAAATTGGCGTACCAGATCAGCATGTACTGAGAGAAAGCGATGTAGGACCAGAAGGCCGTCGTGGCA
The DNA here is from genome assembly GCA_043787785.1 of Bryobacteraceae bacterium. Classification (GTDB taxonomy): domain Bacteria; phylum Acidobacteriota; class Terriglobia; order Bryobacterales; family Bryobacteraceae; genus JALHNI01. The sequence goes on along the minus strand of JAYVUQ010000315.1, from coordinate 2,280 downwards.
AACATCCACTTACCGAGGTCATGATAGTGCTCCACCGTAATCGACTTGGCCAGGATCCCGTTCTTGCGGAGTAGTTGGCAGATGATCATCATCGTCGAGATGAAGGTCCAGCCACCACCGGCGAAGATGTAGAGGCCAAAGATGGTCGAGTACCAGTGCGGAGCCAGCGACATCAACCAGTCAAAGGCCGCCAGCGACACCGTGAGAAACGTGAAGACCAAGCCAGGAGCCGACCAGCGGGAGGCCGTATCCATGTGGACAATCGATTGGTCTTTGTCCTGGGCGAGCGATTGGCTCGTGATTTTCCAGGAGATAAAGCTCCAGATGGCGAAGAAAACGACGCCCCGGATAATGAAGGCCTCAACATTTAAGAAGCTCATCTTCTGGCGTAAAATCGGATCCTTCATGACTTCTTCGGTGTGTGACCACTCATAAAGCGTATGCACGCCTTGCACCACCGGGATGAAAAGGATGGCACAGACGGGAATCGCGGCCACCAGATGCTCCACGATGCGGCGCACCGTAACGCTCCAGGCTGAACCCGTCAGGTACATTACCTGCAGAAAGAATAATCCGCCGAGGCAAGTCAAAGTGGAATACGCGAAGCCCACCATGTACGAGCGGAAGAACCGGTCAGGTTCCATGGCGTAGCCTGCCGCGCACCCAATCCAGCCCACCAGCGCCAAAAAAAGCAACGAGTTGCGTACCTTGGCCCAGGTGCCCTCGTCGAGGTACCAGCGATCCGTTAAGTCCGAAATGTTATCGTGTCCAGACATGCTCTAAATTTCCTCTTTACCGAATATTCGCTTGCTGCGCCGCGGGCACGTCAGCCAGTGCGCCGTCCTGGCGCTGCATGACGCGAACATAGGAGATGATCGCCCAGCGGTCACGTTCGGCGATCTGCGTTTTGAGGCCCCTCATGGTCCGGCGGCCATTCGTGATCACGTCAAAGATCTCCCCGTCCGGATAGGCCCGGATGCGGTCTTCATGGAGATTCGCCGGAGCGAAGGTGGGAAGCTTCTTCCAAACCACGCCATGTCCACTGCCTGACCGGTCGTGACAAGGCGAGCAGTAGGTATTGAACTTCTTTTGGCCCAGATCGAAAGTGGTTTTGTCGTAGGTGAGCGGATTGCGTCCCACATACTGGCCACCGATCTGGCCCTGATAGAAGCCGATATCCTCCTTGAGCAGGCCGACCGCCACCGTGCCCTCAGGCGGCAGATGCTGTGTGCGTCCATCCGCAAAGTTCGTATTCGCGGACTGGGCACGGAACTTATGCTGACGCTTCATATCCGGCCAGACCTCGAGCGGCGTGCTGCGCGACGTAATTCCGGCGCAACCGCTCAGCAAAATCGCCAGGGAAACGGCGGGGAGGAATTTGACATTCATTTAGTTTGACTCCACCACTTGGGTCGCTTTCGGGTTCGTGCCTTCGAGCACCCGCCGCGTCGCCGTCTCATCGAACTTCGGATCGGACTTTTCGATCAACAACATGAAACGGTCATCGCCCACCCGATGAAAATTTTTCGCCCCGAACACTGGATGGTTGAAGCGGGGCAACCCGTTCAGCAGCAGCATGAGCACCACCGACGAGAAGGCGGACAGCAGGACCGTTAGCTCGAAGGTAATCGGAATCGAAGGCTCGAAGGCAAACAAGGGCTTGCCGCCCACGATCAAAGGATAGGCCTTCGCCCCGGTCCACCACTGCATCAGCAATGCGATGGCAGCGCCGGTGAAGGAGAACAGGATGGCAATCTTGCCGACCTTTGACTCGGGCAAGCCGAGTGCTTCTTCCATGCCGTGGATGGGAAATGGGGAGAAAGAATCGGTCCTTCGGTAGCCGGCGTCACGGACGGCCTTGCAGGCCTCCAGCAGCGTGTCCGGACTATCGTATTCCGCCATCAGGCCGTAAATGCCCTTGGGTACGCGGGGCGCGAAAAATGACATGAGTCCCATAATTTTAGCGGTGACCTCCCGCGTGTACCGTAGTACCCTTGACCGGATCATGACCTGGCAGATGAGCTTGCGCGGCCATCGCCCCCTTCACCTCGCTGAGCGCAATGCAAGGGATAAACCGAAGAAAAAGCAAAAACATGGTCATGAAGAAGCCGAACGTTCCGATGAACGTGCAGATATCGACAAAAGTGGGCTTGAAGTAACCCCAACTGGACGGCATGTAGTCGCGATGCAAGCTGGAAGCGATGATCACGAAACGCTCAAACCACATGCCGATGTTCACGAAGATCGACATGATAAAGGTCACGACCACATTGGTGCGCA
>JAYVUQ010000314.1:0-3926 GCA_043787785.1 Bryobacteraceae bacterium | reverse complement strand
GCGCTGACGGCTGCCATAGCCGCACGCCTTGGCGGGCTTCATGTTGGTGAACCAATGAATCACGTCGATGTTGTGGCAGTTCTGCTCGATGATCATGTCGCCGGACATTTCTTTGTAGAAAAACCAATTGCGAATGCGCTCTTCGCTTGGCTGATGACCCTTCTTGATCGGGGCGCCGGTGCCCAGCCAGGCCGCGCGCACCATCTTCAACGCGCCCAGTTCGCCGGAAGTGACTAACTGGTGGCAGTGCTGATATTCCTGGCCGTAGCGTTGTTGGAAATCCATGCTGATACGCTTGGTGGGGTCCGCCTTGCGCGCGGCGGCCAGCACGCGGTTGCAGCCCTGCACATCGACGGCGGCGGCTTTCTCCATAAAGATATGCTTGCCCGCCTTGGTGGCGGCGTCGAAATGTTCGGGGTGAAAAAAGATGGGTGTCGCGATATAAACGGCGTCGACGTCGGAGGCGAGTAACTCCTGGTGGGTCTTGAACTTCTTGGCACCGGCATACTTCTGCTCGCCCAGCGTCAGCCGGTCTTCATAAATATCGCAAAGCGCGGTGACCTTGGCGAACTCGTTCTTCGCAAAAAACTGGCTCACGTACAGGCCACGATTGCCGCAGCCGATGAGGCCAACGGAGAGGGTGGAGTTGGCTTGGCTGCCGCGCACCAGGTGCGGAGCCATGAGGGTGATGCCCGTAGAGAGGAAAGCGCGACGCGCGGTATTGGGCGACATGGAAGCTCCTGATCGTGATCCTAAACCGGATCCTACTATACTAGTGGGGATCCCGTGAAGCTTTCCATCTTGATCCCTGTTTACAATGAGCGGGCCGTCGCTGAGCGCAGTTTACGCCAAGTGCTCGCCGCGCCGTTGCCTGAAAATATGGACCGGGAGTTGATTATTGTCGACGACTGCTCCACGGACGGCACCTCCGCCATTCTCGAGCGGCTGGCCGCGAGTGACCCGCGCATCCGCCTGTTTCGCCACGCCGTCAACCGCGGCAAAGGGGCCGCCGTGCGTTCCGCCATTGAGCAAGCCACCGGCGACTTCTGTATCGTGCAGGACGCCGACCTCGAATACGACCCCAACGAATACTCCATTCTCCTAAAGCCCATGCTCTCCGGCCACGCCGACGCCGTCTTCGGCTCGCGCTATCTGGCCGGCGTGCAAACCCGCGTGCTGCCTTTCTGGCACTCGCGCATCAACAAGTATCTGACGCTGATCTCGAACATGTTCTCGAACTTGAACCTGACGGACATGGAGACTTGTTACAAGGTCTTCCGCACGGACTTACTAAAAAGCATCCCCGTGCGCTCCGACCGTTTCGGCTTCGAGCCTGAGATCACCATGAAGTGCGCCAAGCGGCGCCTGCGCATCTACGAAGTGCCCATCTCCTACCATGGCCGTACTTACGAAGAGGGCAAGAAGATTGGTTGGAAAGATGGCGTCAAGGCGCTGCTGGTCATCCTGCGTTTCTGGCTTATCGATGACCTCTACCAGCAGCCCTACGGGCGCATGTTCCTCAACAATCTGGCCGGTACGCCGCAGTATTTGAATTGGCTCACGCGCCTGATCCGGCCCGAGTTGGGCGATACTGTGCTCGAGATCGGGGCGGGGATAGGCGCACTCTCCGGGCAACTGATGGGCAAGCGCAGCCGCTATGTGGTGGCCGAGCGGGAGCCGTTGTACCTGCATTCGCTCTGGAACCGCTTCTTGCGCACGCCCAATGTGGAAGTGAAACATCTTGACCCAGCCAAGCCCGACGGTTTTGCCGACGTGGACGGCCCATTTGAATCGGCCCTGTGCGTCAACGTGCTCGAGTATCAGGAAAAGCCCGCAGCCGTGTTGGCCATGTTACATGATTGTCTGCTGCCCCAAGGGAAATTGGTATTGTTAGTGCCGCAGGGCCCCGGCCTGATGGGCTCGTTGGACCGCACACTTGGCCACCGGCAGCGCTTCACCCGCGAGGCCATCGAAAAGCAGGCCCGGCAAGCCGGCTTCACCATTGAGCGAACCATGCAGTTAAACAAGATGGGTGCGTTCTTCTGGTGGATTTCGAGCCGCCTGCTGGGTGTGGAGAAGTTGAACAAAGTCTTCCTGAAACTTTTCGACAAGACCGTCTGGCTGTGGCGATTGCTGGATCCGCTGCTACCCTGGAAGGGCCTTTCGCTGATCGTCATCGCGCGGCGGGCCTAAGCTGGCTTCGCGTCGCATACGGGATGGTGCGGAGCATGATAAGAAAGAAGCAGCCCATGATCCTCAATGGCGCCATCGCCCCGGACTTCACCTTGCCCGATCTCGATGGGCGGCCAGTGAGCCTCGCCCAGCTGCGGCAAGCCCACCCAGTCTTGCTGGTCTTCTTCAAAGTGAGCTGTCCCGTCTGCCAAATGACCCTGCCGTTCTTGAACCGGCTAGTGCCGTCCGGCAAGCTAAACGTCGTCACCATTTCTCAGGACGACGCGACGCTGACGCAGCGTTTCCGCGCGCGTTTGGGCGTCACCGTACCCGCCTTGCTAGACGATGAAGACTCCGGCTACCCGGTTTCCAAGGCCTACCGCATCACCAACGTCCCATCGGTGTTTCTGGTGGAACCTGACGGCGGAATCTCGCTGGCGGTGAACGGATTTTCGAAGGCTGATCTTGAGAAAATCGGTGCGCGCGCCGAAACCGCGATCTTTCGCGAGGACGAAGCGATACCAGCCTGGCGCCCCGGTTGAAGTTCCAATAATTAGCCCCGGTCTGGGGGCCAAAAGAGTGAAATAATAAGAATCAATGGCAAATTTGACGGAAATCTTCAGCGCGGCGAAAACCATCACTAAGGGGATGGGCATTACGTTTGGCGAGATGATGCAGCCGGCTTTAACTGAGGCTTATCCGGATGGTCCGGCGCAATTGCAGGAGCGTTATCGCGGGGTCCACATCCTGAAGCGGGATGAGAATGGCCTGGAAAAATGTGTTGCCTGTTTTCTTTGCGCGGCGGCCTGCCCGTCGGATTGCATCTATATTGAAGCGGCCGAAAATACCGATCAGTTGCGCATCTCCGGCGGCGAACGTTTCGCCAAGGTTTATAACATCGACTACAACCGCTGCATTTTTTGCGGCTATTGCGTGGAGGCCTGCCCTACCGACGCCATCACCCACGGGCACGATTTCGAGATCGCCAGTTACGATACTTCGACGCTCATCTATCGCAAGGAAAAGATGCTCGAAGCCGCGCCGGCCGGCAAGACGAATTTGGCCTACGACTCGCAGGCCGGTAGTACCTCCGGCCACTAAGCATGCAGGAGGTTCCATCGCCATTGCAATCGAAGTGGATTGAGCTCCGCGACGAAGTGCAGCATCGCAGCTACTGGGTTGACCTCCACAGTGTCGCCATGCAAAACCTGCTGGAACCGATCGCCTTTCCCGATGGGCGCAATCCCCATGCCGACCGCGTACGAAGCAGTTGGATGGGGCCGCCGCCGCCGGAGCCAGAATGCTTACGGCCCTATCCAGGGGCCAGACCCTTCAAGGCTAGAGCTCGCGGCTTGCAGCCCGCCTCGCCCTCGGAAGCGTCGGCCTGGCTCGACCTTGACCACACCACCCCGGACACGCTCAATACTGTGGTCGCCCACTACCGCCAGCGTCTGCCCGCTTTGGGTCTTCGCTTGGCCGATGATGGCTGGTTCCGCCATCCCGAAGAGACTCATCGCCTCGTCGCCATTAGTGAAAACCGGATGGCGCAGCTCGAAGTCACCGTCAGCAACTTTGGGCCCACTACCCTCATCCATCAGCGCTACACCATCTTCGTTCCGGGCGATTTTCGCTACGAACCGCCAACGTTGCTCGAGTTACAGATCGACCACTATGACGACGAATGCGAAATTCTCTACCTGCATCATGCCGCTGACGGACAGTACTTTGCGCTCTCACGGTATCTGATGGAGCTG
>JAYVUQ010000313.1:0-2703 GCA_043787785.1 Bryobacteraceae bacterium | reverse complement strand
TCGGCGACGGTGTCAGGGTTGTTAATCTCCTGGACGAGCCCGCCGACGGAGGGATTGTTAGAGTCCGCGCCGTCAATCATGAAGTTGTTGGAGCGGGTGCGCATGCCGTTGACCGAGAAGGCGACGCCTCCGGAGGCAAAGGTGGAGTTGCCGGAGGAGAGCTGGCTGACACCGGCGACTTGGAGGGCAATGTTGAGGATATTGCGGTTGGGGGCCAAAGGCAGCTCTGAAATGCGCTTGCTGTCGATGTTGACGCCGACCTCGGAATTGGTGGTGTTGATGAGGGGCGCTTCGCTGGAGACGGTGATGGTTTCGGCGGCGGAGGAGACTTTTAGCTTGACGGCGAGGTCAGCGCGTTGGCCGAGTTGGAGTTCGAGGCCGTTTTGGACGTATTTGGCAAAGCCTGCCTTTTCGACGGTGAGCTGATACTTGCCCGGCGGCAGTGGCGGCAACCGGAACTGGCCGGCTTCGCCGCTGGCGCCGCTGTAGGTGAGGCCGGTGTCGATGTTTTTCGCCACGAGTTTGGCGGCGGCGATGACGGCTCCGGATTCGTCGGTGACGAGGCCGAGGATTTCAGAACTGGTTTGGGCGGCAAGGGCGAGAGCCAAGGCAGCCAGTAGAGTGACGAGACAAATGAGTCTTTTCATCGGAATACCCCCTGATTGAAGTCGGCGGGAAAGCACTCACCCCGCGATGATTGATATGAGTTGGCCTGAGGAAAGCACAGGCTTATCCCATTAATCTGATCTTAACAAGAAATTTTCGACCTGAAAAGCAACTGCAACGATGGGGCCCGGAGCGGTTTATAGTAGTGGAGGTAGAGGTGCGCCGAAAATTGACCATGCGAAATCTATTATTTCTCAGCCTGTTGACGAGTTTGCCGCTGGCTGGCGGGGTGACGTACGCGAAGGAAATTTCGCGAATTGTAGAAGGGAAATGCCAGCAATGCCACCGGGTGAATGACATTGCGCCCTTTGAACTGACGACGTATGACGACGTGGTGGCGTGGGCAGCCGATATCAAACGCGTGGTGAGTGCCGGCATTATGCCTCCTTGGAAGCCCGTAGCGGGCCATGGTGAATTTCGCGATAGCTTCGCGTTAAGCGGGCAGGAAAAAGCGGACCTGCTGGCTTGGATTGAAGACGGTACCCCGATGGGTGACGTTGCTGAGATGCCGGAGATCAAAGCCCCGGCTGGCGAGTGGAGCCTGGGCGAGCCAGACCTGACGGTGAAGATGACGGAAGCCTATACCCCTCCGCGAGGCAAGGACACTTATCGCTGCTTTGTGCTGCCAACGGGTCTGACGGCAGATCAGTACGTCAGCGCCGTCGACGTGGTGCCGGGAAACCGGCAAACGGTACACCATGTGATCCTCTATCTCGATTCGACGGGCAAGGCGGAAGAACTGGATGCGGCGGAGGAAGGCCCTGGCTATAGCTGTCTGGGTGGCCCCGGAACGCCGATTGTCGGCAACCTGAGCTTGGCCGATCTGGGCAATATCGCTTCCGCGTTCAGCTACACCCTGGGCGGCTGGGCACCGGGGACGCGGGCGCATTTGCTGCCCGATGGCGTGGGTATCCCGCTGAGCAAGAAGGCTCGCATTGTGATGCAGGTGCATTATTACACCACCGTGTCGCGCGAACCGGACCAGACGCGCGTGGGCATCTACTTTTCGAAGACGAAGGTCGACAAGCCGATGTTCTTTCTGCCCGTGGTGCAGCAGCGGCTGAATATACCGGCAGGTAAGGCGGACCATGTGGAGTCCACTAGCTTTACGATCCCCTTGCTGCTCGACAATCACGTCGTGAATGTTTTCCCGCACATGCACCTGCTGGGGCAGGAGATCAAGATGGAGGTGACGCGAGGCGGTAACTCGACGCCGATGATCCTGATCGATCAGTGGGACTTTAACTGGCAAGGACCTTACACCTACGAGAAACCGCTGGCGATTGCGGCCGGGTCTACCGTGCGATTAACCTGCAAATACGACAACTCGACGAACAATCCGCGGAACCCGAGCAATCCGCCGAAGCGGGTTACCTGGGGCGAGGGCACCGAAGACGAGATGTGCGTGGCCTTTATGGGCGTGACGCTGGATCGCTTCAATCCGCTGTTCTAGCTGCTCATGCCGTTGCTGGACGACGAGCACTACATGCGCGAGGCGTTCAAATATGCCGAATTCGCGGCGCTAATGGGCGAAGTGCCGGTGGGTGCGGTGGTGGTCGACGCAGCAGGCCAGATCATTGGCTTTGGCGGCAATTCTCCGGTGGGCCAATGCGACCCCACCGCACACGCCGAAATCCATGCCCTGCAGGTGGCCGGGCGAGCTCTCAAGAACTATCGGCTGAACGGCTGCACGATTTACACGACGCTGGAGCCTTGCGTGATGTGTGCCGGGGCCATCGTCCATGCGCGGATATCGCGGCTGGTGTTTGGGGCGCGGGACTTGCGCTTTGGCGGGGTCCGGAGCAAGTTCCGGATCGCGGATAGCGACTTGCTGAATCACCAGGTGGAGGTGGTGGAGGGGGTGCTGGCGGCCGAATGCCAGCGGCTGCTGCAGGGGTTCTTCGAGAGTCGACGCTAGGTGACGAAACGAAGCCGGGAGTTATTGATTCTATTTGGTTTATGCTCGTTTTGGGTCGGGTACTTTTCCCGCTGGCGCTGTAGTTCCTTTCTTGCTGAGTATACCATGTGTGGGCTAGG
>JAYVUQ010000312.1:0-3623 GCA_043787785.1 Bryobacteraceae bacterium | reverse complement strand
GCCATGGTTACCGAAGGCAAGATGCCCCTGGGCGGCCCCAAACTCGCCGAGACCGACGTCGCCGCTCTGCGAGCCTGGCTTAAGGCTGGTGCCATCTGGGACGGCCCTCCCATCGCCGGTAAAGCGCAATTCTGGGCCTTCCGTTCGCCGGTAAAGACCGCGCCGCCCGTTGGCCAAACGAACCCTATCGACGCTTTCCTCCAGGTGAAACTCAAAGCCAAGCACCTCGACTTCTCGCCCCGCGCCGACCCACGGACGCTTATTCGCCGCCTCAGCTTCGACTTGACCGGACTGCCTCCCGCCTCCGCCGACTACGCGCTCACCTACAACCAAGCCGCCGCCCGCTACCTCGCCTCGCCGCACTATGGCGAACGCTGGGGCCGGCACTGGCTCGACGTCGTGCGCTTTGGCGAAACCGATGGGGGTGAACATAACTTCGAACGCCCCAACGCCTGGCCTTATCGCGACTATGTCATTCGTAGTTTCAATGATGACCTCCCCTACCGCGACTTCGTTCGCGAACAAATTGCCGGCGACTTACTGGCGCCCCTTAACCCAAAGCGGGTGGCCGCCACCGGCTTCTTAGTGGCCGGACCCTGGGATCAGGTTCAAGCCGAAATCAATAAAGACCTCGCCATGGCGATGACCCAAAGAATGGATGAGTTGGATGACATGGTCACCACGACGTTTCATACCTTCCAAGCCATGACCGTCAACTGCGCCCGCTGTCACGACCATAAGTTCGACCCCATACCGACGCGCGATTACTACCGGCTAACGGCCACCTTCGCCGGCGTCGGCTTCGGCAATCGCCGCGTCGCCGGAGAGGCCGCCATCGCCGCGTATGACCACGAGGTGAAGCCCTTGCGCGCGGCCCTGGCTGCCGCAAAAGCGCGACTCTCCGCTATCGAGGACCCGAAACGGGTAATTCTCCAACGCGAACGCTATCAGGCCTATGAGCGCCAGCACGAGAAGGACGCGCTGCGCATGCCCCTCAACCCTATCTGGAATCGCAATCGCTTTGCGGAGACCCGTGCGGACCAATACCGCCTCGTTGTCACTTCCCACAAGGGGAAGCGCGCGCGAGTGGAACAACTCAAGTTACAACCGGCCGGCATTGCGCTCGCCTCTTTTGTCAGCGAGCGGGCGGCCAGTGACAATGAGCCCCTCGTGATCGATTTACCGGGCGGCGGACGAGTGAATGAACTTACTTGGGCCACAGACTGGAAGACCGGCGCGAGCGACGGCACGCTGACGGTTTATCGCCTCGAGGCCGCAACCCGCAACGGTGGCTGGCGCATTGTGGCCACGGCGCTGGAGCACGCGCGTAGCGTCGAGATTGCCCTGCCCGCGGTGAGTGCCGCAGAGCAGACGGCACTCTTAACGGCCGCGGAGAGAGAGCAGCGCGAAGAGGTACGTCGAGAGGTGGCCCAGGCGGAACAGGCGCTCGCCAGAATTCCAGAGCCCCCGCGGCTCTACGCCGCCGTTCCCAAAGCCACCATCACCCCGTCCTTCGTGCTCGACCGGGGGAGCGTCACGCAACCCAAGGAGGCCGTGGGGGCGGGCGCGTTGTCGGCGATTCAACAGGTCCACCTCGAAGTCCCCGTCGGGGCCAATGACCACGACCGCCGACTCGCCTTGGCCGATTGGATTGCTAGCAACCAAAACCCGCTCACCGCCCGCGTCATCGTCAATCGCATTTGGTACTTACACTTCGGCACCGGCCTCGTCAACACGCCCTCTGACTTTGGCATCAACGGTGACCGGCCCTCACACCCCGAGTTACTTGACTGGCTCGCCGTCAGTTTTATGGAAAATGGCTGGAGCCTGAAGTGGCTGCACCGGCAGATCCTCTCCTCGCGCGCCTATCAACAATCCGGTGCCCAGGTGGCCGCCGCCTTTGCCGCGGACGCTAACAACCGGCTCTACTGGCGCATGCCGCTGAAGCGTATGGATGCCGAAACCATTCGCGACTCGGTGCTCTTCCACGCGGGTAACCTCGACTTACAAGCCCGCGGCGGGCCGGGCTTCGCCTTGCAAAAGAAGGGCGACGGCGGCTCCTACATTTACAAAGCCCTCGCCAACGATGGCCCCGCCGTGTGGAAACGCGCCGTTTATCGCTTCAGCGTCCGCGGTGGGGAGCGCATCATGATGGATAGTTTCGATTGCCCAGATCCAGCCGTGGCCACGCCGCAGCGCAGCGTTTCGAATACCCCCGTGCAAGCCCTCACTCTACTGAACAACGATTTTGTTCTCGGCCAAGCCGGTGCTCTGGCGCGGCGCGTGGAACGCGAAGCGGGGTCCGCCACCGAACCGAAAATCCAGCGCCTTTACCAATTACTCTTTGGCCGCGTTCCGAGCGGGAGGGAAATCGCGTTAGGCTCTGCTTTTGTGAAAACCAATAACCTAGCGCTTTACGCGCGTGCCCTCCTGAATACCAACGAGTTTTTATATGTCCCTTAAATACTCCCGGCGTGACGTGTTGTGGCAAGCCGGCGGCGGCCTAGCAGGCCTGGCGCTGACTCAGATGGAAGCCCGCGCCGCCCGCGCGCGCATCCCGCAGCCCGACTTTCACCCCAAAGCCAAGAACATCATCATGGTGTTTCTGCCGGGCGGTTTTAGCGCCATTGATTCGTTCGACTACAAGCCGCAGCTCGAAAAGTTTCATGGCGTGGAAACCAAAGGTGCTAATACGATTACTCCGTTCTTCGGCAAACGCGGCACCGTGATGAAATCACCGTGGGCGTTCAAGCCTCGCGGCCAAAGCGGAAAAATGGTTTCGGACTTAGTGCCCCACTTAGGCGCTTTCGCCGACGACATGACGTTTCTGCATTCGATGGTGGCGCGCTCGAATGCCCACGGGCCGGCTTTGTTCCAGATGTCCACCGGCTTCATTTTTCAGGGTTTCCCCGCCATCGGCTCCTGGGTAAGTTACGGCCTCGGTAGCGAGAACGAAAACCTTCCCTCCTTCGTCGTGCTGCCGGACCGCCGCGGCCTGCCGCCCTGCGGCGTCGCCAACTGGGGCAACGGCTTCCTGCCCGCCGCCCACCAGGGTGTGATTCTGGGCGACGAACAGAAACCGATCGCCGACCTTACTCCGCCCAGCAGCGTCACGCCGCGACATCAACAGTCCACTTACGACTTACTCACGCAATTGAACGAGGAGCACTTACAACAAAACCCGGGCGAGGACGCCCTGGTCGCCCGGATCCGAAGCTACGAACTGGCGGCCCGGATGCAGTTAAGCGCGCCGGAGGTGACGGATATTCGCGGCGAATCGGCCGCCACGCGCGCCCAGTACGGCCTCGATCATCCGGTTACCCGCGACTTCGGTTACAACTGCCTGATGGCCCGGCGCCTGGTGGAGCGCGGCGTCCGCTGCGTTCAACTCTACAATGGCGGCCACTTCGGCGAACCGCGAGTGAATTGGGATGGCCATGAAGACTTGCGGACCAACCACGGCAAGAACGCCGCCATCCTCGATGGGCCACTCGCCGCCCTCCTAGGCGACCTCAAGCAACGGGGCCTGCTCGCCGACACGTTGGTGGTACTGACCACCGAATTCGGCCGCCTCCCGATCAGCGAAGGGCTAGGCGAAGGCGGGCGCGATCATAACCCCGAAG
>JAYVUQ010000311.1:0-4970 GCA_043787785.1 Bryobacteraceae bacterium | reverse complement strand
GCTTTCGCCCGGCGGCTCAAAGACGTAGTCGCCGGCCCGGGCCACCCAGTCGTGCTCCAAATAGCGCCAGGAGCCCTTCAAAACGAAGCCGTGTACGGGAGCGGGGTGGCGATGACGGCTCAACACGCCGGCCCGCCGCACCCGCAGCAGATTGCACCATTGCCCATTCAAGGTATTCAGCATAAGCGGCCGGAACCAAACGCTGGGCGCTTGCGGCACCCAGACCCGCTCGTCATCGGGAATGGCGTGGGCGACAATCTCCGGCGGAGACAGGGGATGGGTCATAGTCGTATGTTACCCAACCAGGTAACCACCATCCACCGGGATGATGGCGCCCGTCACGAAGGAGGCGGCTTCGGAACAAAGGAACATCACGGGTCCGGCGACTTCTTCCGGCCGTCCCCAACGGCCCAGAGCGGTGCGTGACAACAAGCCAGCCGAGCGCTCCGGATCGTCCTGCAAAGACTGCGTCAGCGGCGTCGCAATCCAGCCCGGCGCCACCGCATTCACCCGGATCCTGTCCGCCGCCCAAGCCAGCGCCAAGCTCTTCGTCAACTGCGCCACGCCGCCTTTGCTGGCGCTATAGGCGGGCACGCGAGCGCCACCGAAGTAGCTCAGCATCGAGGCGATGTTGACGATACTGCCGCGTGACTTCGCGAGCAACGGCTTGGCCCCCGTACAAATGCGCATCACGCCGGTGAGATTGATATCGAGCACTTGGGCGAATACCACCGGATCGAACTCCTCATCGCGGCGAATGACGCCCGCGGCATTCACCACCACGTTCAGTGCGGGGAGGCAGGCGCAGAGTTCCGCAATCGCGCCCGCATCGCCGACGTCCAGCGGGGCCGTCTGGATAGAGGCATGCAATGGTTCCTGGCCCGGAAGCCCGGCCGCCCAAACGTCGGCTCCAGCTTCGGCGAAGGCCCCCGCAATCGCGCGACCGATGCCACTCGTCCCGCCGGTTACCAGCACCGTTTGCCCTGCGAAATTGAATCGGATCACCGCTCATCTTAGCAGCGAAAGGCACGCGGAAGGCATATGATAAAGCGGTGAAAATCAAAACCCTCCTCAGCGCCCTGCTCCTGGCTAGCCTCGCCGCGCAAGCCCAAACTGGTGCCCCGTTGCCCCAAGGTCAGAATCGCAATGGCATGCGCGTCTACCTGTGGGCCGGCCTCAAATCCCACGGCGACGGCCAGCATGACTACCCGCAGTTTCTCGCCGACTGGAGCAAGCTCCTCACCGCGCGTGGCGCCGTCGTCGATGGCTCCTTGCATTTCCCCACCCCTGCTGATCTCACCAGCACGGACGTCATAGTCGTCTACAAGGGCGACGCCGGCTTCCTCAACGACACCGAGAAAGCCACCCTCGGAGCCTTCGTCAAGCGCGGCGGCGGACTCGTCAGTCTCCATGACGCCCTCTGCGGCCCAGACCCTGCCTCCTTTGCCGGCATGATCGGCGCCGCCAAGAAGCATGGCGAAGTGAATTACACCCTCGAAGCGCCCGTGCCTTACACCGTGGTGGATAAGACGAATCCCATCATGAAAGACATGTCCGACTTTACGCTCACCGACGAGGCGTTCTTCACGCTCACGCTCGCCAAAGATCCGGGCATGCATGTGCTGGCCACCGCCGTCATCGCCCCCACCCGCAGCGCTGGCGAGCACAAAGGCGAGGTAATTCCGCAAATCTGGAGCTATGAGCACACCGTCCCCGGCGGCCAACCGGCGCGGGCATTCGTCTGGATGCAGGGCCACAACTACGCCAACTTTGCCAACAAACAGATTCAGACCACGCTGTTGCGCGGCATCGCCTGGGCCGGCAAGAAGCCCGTCGATGAACTGGTGAACTACGTGGCGCCGCCTCGTCCGGCACGTCCGAATACGATACCCACGAAGTAGCCTTTCACTCTCATAGACAGTCTATGCCATAGTCTGTCTATGGGAATCGCAAAGCGCGACATTCCCCCAGGAACCCTGCACATGCTGGTACTGAAGACGCTCAGTCGCCTCGGCACTATGCACGGCTACGGCATCGCGCTGTATATCCAGCAGACCTCTGAAGATATCCTGCAAGTGGAAGAGGGCTCGCTCTATCCGGCGCTGCAGCGCATGCTGATCAAGGGCTGGTTGACGGCCGAGTGGAAGCAATCGGAGAACGACCGCCGGGCGCGCTACTACCAGTTGACGGCCGATGGTCGCGCCCAACTCGCCCAGGAACTACGCAACTATCACCACGTCGCCGGTGCCATCGCCCGGGTCATTGAGGCCATATGAAATCCTTACTGCGCCGCCTGAAATTCCTTTGGAACCGCCGCCGTTTGGAGGCCGACCTCGACGAAGAGATCCGCGACCACCTGGAGCGCAAGGCCGCTCACCTCGGCGATGCCGACGCCGCTCGCCGGCAGTTCGGCAACATCTCTTCAGTGAAAGAGGAGAGCCGCCCAATGTGGACCGGCAACTTCATCGAGCAACTCGCCCAGGACGTCCGCTATGCCCTGCGCGCCATGTCCGCCAACCGGCTCTTCACCGCCGTCACCATCCTCTCCCTCGCGCTCGGCATCGGCGCCAACACGGCCATTTACAGCTTCATGGACGCCGTCATGCTGCGCGCCCTGCCTGTCTCCAAGCCCGAAGAACTCGTCATCCTCAACTGGCGCGCGCCGCGGACGGCCCGCGTGGTGCGCAGCCAATGGGGCGGGAACTACGATGAGCCGGGCGGCGGTACCACTAGCCCCAATTATCCTTACCCTGCCTTCAAGCTTCTGCGCGGCCAGACGCAGGTGTTTTCGTCGCTCTTCGGCCACGCTAACGCCGGCCGCCCCAGTGTGGTCTTCGACGGACGGGCCGATCTGGCGGTCGCGCAGTACGTCACGGGCGACCTGTTCTCCGGCCTCGGTGTCGGCGCAGCGCTGGGCCGCCTAATCGGCCGTGACGATGACCGGGCAGGTGCCCCGCCGGTGGTAGTGCTCACCTTCGATTACTGGCGCTCCCGCTTTGGCGCGAGCCCGGCCGTGCTGGGTAAAGCCATCCAGGTGAACGGCGGTCTCTTCACCATTGCGGGCGTCGCGGCGCCGGGCTTTTCTGGCGTCTCCCCCAGCGTCAATCCCAGTCTCTTTATTCCGCTGGCTTGCCTGGGGCTGGTCCAAACGTCTCCGGTGATTGACCTGGAAGACAAGAACTTCTACTGGCTTGAGGTGATGGGCCGCTGAAAGCCCGGTGTGACGCTGGCGGCGGCCCAAGCCCAGTTGGCCGGCCCTTTTCATAACTTCGTCGAGAGTTACGGCCACCGAGGAGAGCGAGCGCTCCGTCATCCCTGCGCTTTGGCTGCAAGCGGGCCGCTCCGGTGCCGATGGCTTGCGGCGCGAGTATGAGAAACCGCTATGGATTCTGATGTCCATGGTCGGCCTGATTCTGCTAATCGCCTGCGCCAACATCGCCAACCTGCTGCTGGCTCGCGCCGCTGCCCGCCGCCGGGAGATGGCCGTCCGGTTGAGCCTCGGCGCGGGCCGTTGGCGGGTGATTCGGCAACTGCTCACTGAAAGCCTATTGCTCGCGCTCGCCAGTGCGGTGGCGGGGCTAACCGTGGCTGGGTTGATGATCCGCTTTATGCTGGTCTTGTTAGCTAACGGGGATGAAGCCTTCACCGTAAACGTCGGCCTCGATTGGCGAGTGTTGGGGTTCACCCTGCTGGTGGCGCTGCTAACCAGCCTGCTGTTTGGCCTCATCCCGGCGCTACGTGCCACTCGCGGATACGTCACTCCGGCGCTCAAGAGCAACCAGGCTGGCCAGGGTGGCCGTAACCAATTCGGTCTCACCCAAGGGCTCGTGGTGGCGCAGATCGCCATCTCCCTCCTGCTGGTGGTGGCCGCTAGCCTTTTCGTGCGCTCCCTGGCTAATTTGCATGCCGTCCGTCTGGGTTTCAACGCGGATAGTGTGCTGTTGTTCCAGTTGAACGCCAGCAAGGCCGGCTACCAGGATGAAGGCCTGAAGCGGTTCTACGCCGAAGTCGAACACCGGTTGCTCACTTTGCCCGGCGTTCGCGGCGTCTCCACCAGCGACCTGCCCTTGGCGGGCGGTTGGCAGTCTTCCACCGTGTTCAACCTTCCTGGGGTGCCGGTTCCGCCGCTAGGTCAGCGACGACCGGTTACCTCGTATGCCCGAGTAGGCCCGACCTTCTTCGAGACGATGGAAATCCCCATCCTCCAGGGCCGCCCGCTGGGCCCCAAAGATCGTGCGGGTGCTCCGGTGGTGGCGGTGGTCAACGAAGTTTTCACCCAGAAGTATTTCCCCCACCAGAATCCAGTCGGGCGGCACATTCAATTTGGCGGAAAGAGTCCCGTCGATATTGAAATCGTGGGGGTCGCCCGGAATTCCCGTTACGCCTCGCTGAAGCGGGAGATACCGCCCGTGGTCTATCTGGCCTGGCAACAAGGCTCTAAGTGGCTCGCGGTGCAATCGCTCTTCTGTGAGGTGCGCACCTTTGGCGACCCGCTTTCGCTCAGTAACGCCGTGCGCGCGGCGGTGCGCGAGGCCAATCCCTTGGTCCCCGTCGCCGGGCTCACCACGCAAACCGGCCGGATTGAGCAAACCATCCGCCGGCAGCG
Organism: Bryobacteraceae bacterium; assembly: GCA_043787785.1. GTDB lineage: Bacteria > Acidobacteriota > Terriglobia > Bryobacterales > Bryobacteraceae > JALHNI01. The sequence goes on along the minus strand of JAYVUQ010000311.1, from coordinate 364 downwards.
CACCTTCGCCCAACTTTGCACCTGGTTTGGCTCGCTCGCCCTGCTAATGGCTTGCATCGGGCTTTACGGCACCATGGCTTACGCGGTCGCCCGCCGCACTCCTGAAATTGGCATCCGCATGGCCTTGGGCGCACCGCGCGGACGCATTGTGTGGATGGTGCTGGGCGAGGTGCTCCTGCTTTCCACGCTGGGGCTCGCGATCGGCTTGGGCGCCGTTTATCAGACCAACGGCTTAGTGAAGTCGCTGCTCTTTGGCCTCGAACCCGCCGCTCGAGTTCGGATACACTAAAGACGCTCTAAGGAGGCAAACGGCACATAGTGAAAATTTGGATACCTGCACTGGCTGCCAGCTTGCTTCTCGCCG